>JAFVCK010000074.1 GCA_017479265.1 Bacteroidales bacterium
CATGCCGTATCCTGCGCCGTTGGCCAAGCCGTCAAGGAATGAAGTGAGGTGCTTGTTGCCCAGGGCGAAGGCTTCGATGCTGCCCATCACTATACATTTGGTGATGATGAGGCCGATATACACCGACAGCTGCTTGTCTATTGCGTAGGTGGCTTCGAAGGACTTTAGAATCTGGTCCACCAGAATCACCATCATGGCCACCACCACGAGCTGTACGATGATGCGCACCCGGCTGGGAATGGTGTTGCGCAGGATGGAGAGTATGAGGCTGGAGATTCCGGTCACCACGATGACGGAGAGGGCCATTACGAGGGCTCCCTTCATTGTCACGGTGACAGCCAGGGAAGAACAGATACCCAGCACCAGGACGGTGATAGGGTTACCCTTGAATATAGGGTTCAGAATGGTTTCTTTAAGTTTTGCGTCCATGTCTTATTCCTCCTCTGTATTGGTTTCGCATGCGGCCTCGCCCTCATCTATGCCCTGCATTACGGTCATGAGGGAAATGCCGATCCGGAAATGCTTGGAATATGCTCCGAGCCAAGTGTCAATGGCCTTGTCAAGGCCCCGGGAAGTCATTGTGGCACCGGTGATAGCGTCAATCTTGTTGTCTATGACTTCGCTTCCGTCAGCATTCTTGGGAGAACCTCCCTTTACGATTTCGAAGACGTTGCTGTTCTCGAAATCGGGAATCTCGCCCACGAATTCGCTCTGGAATGCGGGGTCGTCCTTGATTCTGGAGCCGAGGCCTGCGGTCTCGGACTCATGGTCGAAATATGCACCCTTTATGGTGATGACCCCGTCCTTGGGCTCATTGAAGGCGATGTAGCCCCAGATAGGGCCCCAGAGACCTGCTCCATAGACGGGAACCACGGTGACACCGTTCTTGAACTCGAACACGGGAAGCGCAACCTCGCCTTCCTGCATGCCCTTGATGATGTAATTCTGTTTCTTGAGCATTGCGGGGGTGTAGATTTCGGTGTTCTCTATGCTGAGGTCGGTGAGATTGGTGCCTTCGAGATTGACTGTATATGCGGAAGCGATTTCTTCTGCATATTTTGCGATGACGGCCTCGTTGCCCATCTTCTGGAACTCATCCTTGGTGCCGAATCCGGCGGCGGTGAGCATCTGGGAGATGGTGTCGGCCTTCTCATTGGCATCCTGCTTGCTCTTGAGCGACTGTGAAACAACCGCGAGGATGGCTGCAACCAGGACTACGATGACTGTAGTATAGACTACTGTATAAACGTTGCTGTTCGTATTCATATCCTTGGCAGTTTATGCGGTTTTCATTTTCTTCGCCCTTCTGGAGATGGCTCCGTTGACTACGCAGTAGTCGATAAGGGGTGCGAAGGTGTTCATGAGCAGGATGGCGAGCATCATGCCCTCGGCATATCCGGGGTTGAAGAGGCGTACTGTGATACAGAGGGCTCCGACGAGGAAACCGTATATCCACTTGCCTGTCTCGGTCTGTGCCGAAGTGACGGGGTCGGTGGCCATGAATACGGTACCGAAGGCGAAGCCGCCCATGATCAGCTGCATCCAGCAGGGAACGGTGGTAACGCCGGCGGCTGTGCCTATCCAGCCCACGCAGAGTGCGCCCAGAACGGAGGATACCATGATCTTCCAGCTGGCGACTCCCGTCCAGACGAGAATCAGTGCGCCTATGAGAATGGCGATGACGGAAGTCTCTCCCACGGAACCGGGGACCGTGCCTGCGAAGAGGTTCCACCAGTCGAATCCGGCTGCGGTGACACCGTCAATGCCCTCGGAGAGGTGTCCAAGAGGGGTCGCTCCGGAGAATCCGTCCACTGCGCTGCCCTTGCCGAGGCTTACCCACACGTCGGAACCCGACATCTTGCTGGGGTATGCAAAGAAGAGGAATGCGCGTGCGAGGAGGGCGGGATTGAGGAAGTTCATTCCGGTGCCGCCGAAGACCTCCTTGCCGAAGATGACTGCGAAAGCGACTGCTATTGCAAGCATCCAGAGGGGAACGTCCACGGGCATGATAAGAGGAATCAGGAAACCTGAAACCAGGTAGCCTTCGTTGACTTCCTCGCCCTTGATCTGGGCTCCAGCGAATTCAATGAAAAGGCCTACGCCGTAGGATATTATGTACAGGGGGAGAACCTTGAGGAATCCGTACCAGAAAGTGGCCCAGAATCCGGCAGTTTCACCTATTGCCAGGTAGTGCTGATAACCTACGTTCCACATTCCGAAGAGGGCTGCGGGTATGAGGGCTATCACGACGAGTATCATGACTCTCTTCAGGTCGACGGCATCACGCACGTGCGAACCTCTTGCGGTCACGGTTGAAGGAACGCGCAGGAAGGTGTCGAACGCATCGACGGTCGAATGAAGGAATTCAAGTTTTCCGCCTTTTTCGAAAAGGCCGGGTTTGTTTGTGTTTTCTTCCATAACCATCAGTGTTTAAGCCATTTCCTTGATCATCCTGTCGATTCCGTTCTGGATAATGGCCTGAATGTCATTCTTGGACGGATCGACGAATTCGCAGAGAGCAAGGTCCTCGGGAAGAACCTCGTAGATACCGTACTTCTCCATCTTCTCTATGTCGCCGGCAAGGCAGGCCTTGACCAGGTAGATGGGGAATATGTCCATGGGAAGAACCTTGCCATAGACATCGGACACCACGAATGCGCGGGGGCCGCCGTGGGTGTTGGTGTCCATGGAGTATTTCTTCTTGGGAAGGAGCCATGAGAAATATGTCATGGAAGAGCTGAACTGGTTGAACCTGAAAGGCTTGATCCAGCCGAAGAGCTCCCTTTCAGTGCCTTCGTGAAGCAGGGTGACCTGGTTGTCGAAGAATCCCAGGAAGCCGTCTTCGCCGACATTGCGTCCGCTAAGGGGATTGCCGCTGACAAAGCGGATGTCCTTTGCGGAGTTGTCGTAGAAAGCGCCCAGCTGCCTTATGGCCATGCCGGGAACGGTCTCCACGTATGCAGGGTCCTTTGCGACGGGGCCCGTCACCGCAACCTTGCGCACCAGGGACAGCTTGCCGCTGACAAAGAGCCTGCCTATTGCTGCGAGCAGGGTCAGGGACACGGTCCATACTATGTCTCCCTTGCCGATGGGGCTGATGTGGCTGATCTGAACGCCTACGTTGCCCGCGGGGTGCTTTCCGGAGAAAGTGTGCAGCACCGCATGCTCTATCCTGTGGAATGGAGTGCCGCTGTAGTTGGCCTCGTTCAGGCAGACATGTACTCCGCCGGGAGTCAGCTTGCCGAGCGCATCGACGCCGGCCTGGATGTCTTCCATGCGGTCGCCGAGGGTGTACTCGGGATTGGCGGCCAGAGGGGCCGTATCAAAAGCGGACACAAAAATGGCCTTGGGCTTGGCCGCGGGGTCTGCAATGACACCGAAAGGCCTCTGCACCAGGGCAATCCAAAGACCGCTGGAAAGGAGCTTCTTCCTTACGTCCTCTTCCGACAGGGAGGATACCTTGGCCGTGCCGAAATCCACGCTTTCCTGCTGGTCGTCGGCCTTCACCAGGACTGCAAGCAACTTGCGCTTGTCGCCCCTGACCACCTGCTGCACGGTACCGCTCACAGGGGATGTGACCAGAATGTCAGGACGCTGCTTGTCGGCGAGGACCGGAGACCCGGCCAGAACCTTGTCGCCTTCGCGCACCAGAAGACGGGGGACGAGTCCCTTGAAATCATCGGGCTGGATGGCTACAACGTCAGGCTTTATCGAAGCAACGGTCTTACGGGCTGCCTCCCCGGAAATAGGGATGTCCAGCCCACCTTTTAATCTGATGTTGTTTGACATTATTGATAAAACTTAAAAATGTTTCTTTTTAATCGTGCAAAGTTACTAAAAAATTAGTAATTTCGCGATATGAATACAGATAATATTAACGCTATTATAGGAGGATTGGACAGCAGGCAGGCAGAAGCGGTGCGCTGCACGGAGGGGCCGGTGCTGATAGTGGCCGGAGCCGGGTCCGGGAAGACAAGAGTGTTGACAAGCAGGATAGCGTATATCCTCGAAAAGGGAGGCGACCCCTCGAGGATACTGGCGCTGACCTTCACCAAGAAGGCGGCCGGCGAAATGAAGGAAAGGATAGCCCTCATGGTAGGGGAGAGAAAGGCGAGGAGGCTGCAGATGGGCACCTTCCACTCCGTATTCATCCGTTTCCTGAGGGAATGGTCGGACCGCCTGGGATATCCCTCTTCATTCACCATCTACGACACCTCCGATTCCACCAGCGCCATAAAGCGCATAATCAAGGAAATGAACCTTGACGACAAGGTGTACAAGCCCAAGGACGTGCTCGGACGCATTTCCATGGCCAAGAACAACCTTGTCACCGTGGCCGCGTACAGGAGCAACCTGGCCGCGCAGAAGAACGATGCCGCCGCCAAGAAGCCCCGCATCGTGGACATCTATGCCGCCTACCAGGACCTCATGCTCAAGGCCGGGGTCATGGATTTCGACGACATCCTGGTGAACATGAACCTGCTGCTCCAGTACCATCCGGATGCAGCTTCGGACCTCGCCGCCCGTTTCGACTATATCCTCGTGGACGAGTACCAGGACACGAACCTCGCCCAGTACTATATACTCCGGAGGCTTTCCACCGCCAGCGGGAACCTTTGCGTGGTGGGGGACGATTCCCAGTCCATATACGCTTTCCGAGGGGCGAAGGTGGAGAACATACTGAATTTCCAGAAGGATTATCCCGGCTGCAAGGTCTTTTACCTGGAGCAGAACTACCGCTCTACGCAGAACATAGTCAATGCGGCCAACTCGCTGATAGACAAGAATAAAAACCGCATCCGCAAGGTCTGCTTCTCGCGGGGCGACACGGGAGAGGGGATACGCCTGGTGCAGGGATACACGGAGTCCGAGGAGGCCCTTCTCATAGCCTCTTCCATAGTATCCCGCATGCAGACGGACCACGCTTCGTATCAGGACTTTGCCATACTTTACAGGACCAATTCCCAGTCCAGGGCCCTTGAGGAGGCTCTGCGAAAGAGGAACCTTCCGTATATGATATTCTCCGGCAACTCCTTCTTCGAGCGTCAGGAGGTCAAGGACATGATGGCATATCTGAAACTTGCCGTCAACCCTTCCGACGACGAGTCTTTCAGGAGGGTGGTGAACAAGCCGGCAAGAGGGATAGGGGACACTACCGTAGATGCTCTCACGGCCGCGGCAAGGGAAAAGGCCGTTCCTCTGATGAGGGCCGTTTTTCTGGAGGGCCCGGAGGCTTACGGCCTTCGCAACGCCGCCATTGAAAAACTTCGCGTCTTCGCCAAAATGATATTGGAGGCCAATGTCAAGATACCTTCCACCGATGCCTGGGAAGTTGCAAGTTCCCTGTCTTCCGCCTGCGGCCTGTTCCGCTTCTTCAAGGAGGACAAAAGCATTGAAAGCCAGTCGCGCGCGGCCAATATAGAGGAATTGCTCAACAGCGTCAAATCCTTCGTCGAGAGCCGCCACAACGATTATGTCGAGGACCTCATGGCCGAAGGCCAGATCGACGAAGGGGACGAGATTCCCGACGAGCAGCTGCCGATAGTGACGCTCGGAGAGTTCCTCGAGGACATATCCCTGCTGAGTTCCGTGGACGTGGACGACGAGGAGTCGGCCAACAAGATAGCCCTGATGACCGTACACTCGGCCAAGGGCCTTGAATTCCCTTACGTCTATGTCTCCGGCATGGAGGAGAACCTTTTCCCTTCAGGCGGCATGATGGCTTCTCCTACGGACATAGAGGAGGAAAGGAGGCTGTTCTATGTGGCCCTGACAAGGGCCCGGAAAGCCGTTTCCCTGACTTATGCCGTCACCAGGATGCGAAATGGAAAGCACGAGAGCAACCCTCCCAGCCGTTTCCTTAGGGAACTGGACCCCTCCTGCGTGCAGAATCCTCTCAAGGACGATGGCGGAGACTCTCCTTCATTCTCTGGCTTGCACCATCCCGGAAGCAGCCCCTGGCAGGCTCCTTTGTGGAAGCGTCCCCAGACTCCCGCCTCAAGGCTCCGTCCTGCAGAGTCCGGGCCCTCTTCCCTGGGCACCGGCCGCCCTCTTCAGGTTCAGCACAAGGCTCCTCCGGCACCTGTTGCGGATTTCGTCCCTGATTCGGTTCTGGACCTCAGCGAAGGCTGCCGCGTGGAGCACAACCGCTTCGGAAGAGGCACCGTCGTCCAGATAAGCGGGAATTCCTCTGATTTGAAGGCAGTTATAGATTTTGACCGCTACGGAAGAAAGATTTTGTTGCTCCAATATGCCAAAATGAGGCTGGTCAAATGAAAAGTTTGCGGATTTTTTTCTAAATATTTTTCCGAAAAGTGTTGATAATCAGAAAAAATGCATATATTTGCAACGAAGTTTTTCATAGTTTAAGTTTAGGTTAAGTGGCGGAATTTCGCAGTGATTGCGAAGTTCCGTTTTTTTATTCGGGAAAATTGTCTATCTTTGCACTGCAAAAGCGGATTTAGCTCAGTTGGTAGAGCGGCGGCTTCCCAAGCCGCAGGTCACGAGTTCGAACCTCGCAATCCGCTCTCATTTTTTCCCTATGAAATCTTACATGAAACTTTGTGCGGCGTGTCTGTTGTGTCTCGTCGCGGCCGGTTGCAGCCGGTACGATTACGAAACGGTCAAGGGAGACCCCATGGGGGCCAGGATTTACACCCTTGACAACGGTTTGAAGGTGTATATGAGCGTCAACAAGCAGACTCCTCGCATACAGACCTACATAGCGGTGCATGCCGGAGGCAAGAACGACCCTGCCGACAACACGGGACTGGCCCATTACCTGGAGCATATAATGTTCAAGGGTACGCCCGGTTTCGGCACTTCCGACTATGAGGCCGAAAAGCCCATGATCGAGCGTATCCAGGCCCTCTACGATGTGTACAGGACCAAGACGGACCCTGCCGAAAGGGAGGCTATATACCATGAGATAGACTCTGTCAGCTACGAGGCCTCCAAGCTCGCCATCCCCAACGAGTATGACAAGCTGATGTCCCTGATAGGTTCAGAAGGGTCCAACGCCTTCACCTCCGAGGATGTCACCTGCTACCAGGAGGACATTCCTTCCAACCAGGTGGAGAACTGGGCCAAGGTCCAGTCGGACCGCTTCAAGAACATGGTTGTCAGGGGCTTCCATACTGAGCTCGAAGCCGTCTATGAGGAAAAGAACAGGGGTCTCAACAATGACGGGGAGAAGGCTCTCGAGGCCGTGAACGCAGTGCTTTTCCCCAACCATCCTTACGGTACCCAGACAGTTATCGGCACCCAGGACCATCTGAAGAATCCCTCCATTACCGCCATATTGAAGCAGAAGGCCGCATACTATGTGCCCAACAACTGCGCAATCTGCGTCAGCGGCGACTTCGACCCCGACGAGTTCGTTGCCATAGTGGAGAAATACTTCGGCGACTGGGAGCCCAATCCGGAAGTCCCCGTCTTCGAAATGCCCGAGGACCGGCCTCTTGCCTCACCCGTGGAAATGGATGTCTATGGTACCGAGTCCGAGTTCGTGATGCTTTCGTGGAAGTATCCCGGAGCCGCTACGGTGGACAGCGAAATAGCCGAGGTGGCCGGTAGCATACTCTACAACGGCATGGCCGGCCTGATGGACCTGGACCTTAACCAGCAGCAGAAAGTGCTTGGCGCTTACGGATTTACATACGGAATGTCCGACTACGGCGAGTTCATAGCCGAAGGTCTTCCCCAGCAGGGACAGAGCCTGGAGCAGGTACGCGACCTTATCCTCGGCGAAGTGGCCAGGCTGCGCAGCGGTGATTTCGACCCCGCCATCCTGAAGGCCGTGGTCGCAAACATGAAACTCCACCGCATGAACTCTCTCGAGCGCAACTCCCTAAGGGCCATGCTCTTCGTGGATTCCTTCATCAACGGTACTTCCTGGGAGTGGGAGACTTCCCGCATGGACCGTCTGGAGAAACTTACTCCGGAAGACATCTCCGCCTGGGCTTCCAAATACCTTGGCGACAACAATTACGCCCTGGTTTACAAGCATATAGGCGAGGACAAGAGCATACGCAAGATAGAGGCTCCCAAGATTACCCCCATAGTGACCAACAGGGACAAGGAGAGCGCATTCCTGCGCGAGGTCGCCGACAGCAAGGTCAAGCCCATAGAGCCCGTGTTCGTGGACTATTCCAAGGATATGTCAGTGGCCGAGGCCTGCGGCATGGAGCTTCTCTACAAGCACAATGACTACAACGACCTCTCTTCCGTGTCCTTCGTATTCGACAAGGGACTGCTGGACAATCCCGCCCTTTCCATGGCTTTCAACTACCTCGGATACCTTGGCACTCCTACGGTTTCGGCTGAGGAATTCGCCGTCAGGATGTACTCCCTGGCCTGCACCTGGGCTCCGAGAGTGACAGACGGCAGCGTACGCATCAGCGTATCCGGTCTGGACGAGAACATAGGGGAGGCCCTTGACCTGGTGGCCGACCTGCTTGCCAACGCTACGCCCGACGAGGACGTTCTCGCCGCTCTGATAGCCGACGAACTGAAGGGCCGTGAGGACAGCAAATTCAGCCAGGGAGCCTGCCGCAACGCACTTCAGACCTATCTGCGCTATGGTCCCGAATATATAGCCGCCACCACGGTGCCCAGTGCGAAACTCTCCTCCATCAGCTCGGAGGAACTGCTTTCTGCCGTGCGCGAACTATCCGGCTATGTTCACACCATACTCTACTACGGTCCCTCTGCCATGAAGGATGCCAAGGCTATGCTTGAAGAGCATCACAAGGTGGCCCCTAATCCTCTTCCTCTTGAGAAGAAGCATGCCGGGAGCCGCGTCATAGATGCCCCCGAGGTGCTGATTGCCCCCTATGAGGCCCGTCAGTTCAACTATGTCCAGTATTCCAACCGCGGAGAGAAGTTCGAAATCGGCCAGGATGCTTACATAGACCTTTTCAACGAATACTTCGGAGGCGGAATGAACACCATTGTCTTCCAGGAGATGAGGGAATCCCGCGCCCTTGCCTACAGCGCAGGCGCCTGGCTGGCAACTCCTTCCTGGGCTGACGGAGTGTATTCCTTCTCGGCTTCCATAGGATCCCAGAACGACAAGCTCCGCAAGGCCGTGGAGGCCTTCGACGGCATAATCAACGACATGCCCCTGTCCGACAAGGCCTTCGACATAGCCAGGACTGCCATGGAAGCAAAACTGCGTACCAGCCGTACCGTCGGCTATTCCGTCCTTCTTTCCTACATGTCCGACCGCGAAATGGGCGTGGACGTATGCCGTGACCGTCTGGTGTTCGAGAAGCTTCCTTCCATCACCCTCGATGACCTCAAGGCCACCCAGGAGCGCTGGATAAAGGGCCGCACATACGCATACGGCATTCTCGGAGACACTTCCGACCTGGACATGGACTTCCTGCGTACCCTGGGTCCCGTCAAGGTACTTACCCTGGACGAGATTTTCGGCTACTAGGCTTATTCGAGGCTCCACCGGGTGATGTTCTTGACCCCCGGGATGCCGTAATAGGATTCGACTATATCCCCTCTGAGGAACACTTTTCGTCCCTTGTATGAGGGGTGGTCGAAAAGATTCAGTTCATCCCGAAGGTCTCCCTTGCGGAGCTCAACGGAAAGGCAGGATTCCTTGGAAGTGGAGGATGCCCTGGAGGTGATTGCTAGGTTGGTGGCTGAAGGGAAAGGCTCTTCGAAAACTATATTGCCCGAGGATTTGAAGGCACCGGCTATGTAGCCATAGACCCAGACATTCTCGGCACCGATATTGGATCTGGCGGTGGATATGTCCATCGCCTTTTCCTTGTCCGTACCCCTGTCGCCTGAGCCCTGGCCCCCGAGCACCAGTTCGCCCGCAGTCCAGTTCCTTGTGGTATCCACGGCAATGGAGAGATTGCCTCCGGAGGTCGAGGAGTTTCCTCCCGGAGCCGACACACGGACCGTAAGTATCTCCTTTGCAGCGAGTTCCCTTGTAAAGACCCTTTCTTCGCGGGAGCCCCGGGTCAGCAGTATGGAGACCTCTCCGGGCCTGAAAAATGCCGTCCTGGTCTCTTTGTATGCATACATCAGCTTGCCGTCCGCGGAGGACACGTACAGGACTCCGTCGGGATAGCTGTCAAGAAAGTCCGGGGCTATCTTCAGCCTTATTCCGGAGTTCATCTGGCTGCAGCTCAGCCTTACGTCAGTGACAGCCCCGGCCTTGACGATAACGCACTGGTCGTCACCGTATTGCGGAGCCGAGAACTTCGGCCCGGAAAAGACAATGCTCCGGGCGCAGACGGTGTAGCTGCCGGGATCCACCAGAAGGGATTCGGGCGAGGCCCCGAAAGTCCCGTCATAGATAACATTGCCCCCGGCATCCGTCACGGTGATAAGAAAGGCGCTGGTATCCGGGATTTCAGGGTTGGAAGCTTTGGTCCTGGCGTAGGCCTCATTTGCAAAATGCAGTCTGAGTTCGCCTTTGCCTTCGTCAGGGAGAATGGAGCAGGAAGTCAAGCAGAGGAGGATGGCCGCTGCGGCCAGGGCCCCCGTGAGGGTGTTTTTCATATATCCGTCGTTTTTGGCGGCGAATATAATAGATAAAACTGTTGTCTGGGGTCAGAAAGGTAAAAACTTGGAACAACAAAAAAGTGTTGTCCCAAGTTTTACGTTTTTTACTGTTGAAAATCTTGTCAAATCTCCCAGCCGGGCTCGTAATTGCGGGTATAGAGCTTCTGAGCGTCGGGAGATCCTATTATCCGGCCGTTTTCAGGATTCACTTCAAGAGAATGTCCTACCCTCTGGGCTATGTTTCCGAGCTGCACGAGCTGGGTGCTTATGCAGGCGTTGCGTATGTCGGAGTTCAGGGCCGCGCCCTTGCGTATCGCATCGAACCAGTTGGAGAAGTGGAAGGTGTCGAGCTTCTCGCAGGGATTTATGATGTTGGCAGGCTCGAAAGGATATTCGCTCAGTACCTGCTTTATGACATTGCCCTTGAGGTCGCAGATCTTGTACTCGTCTCCTCCGTTGAGGAAAATGCTGCCGTTCTCGCCATAGAAAGCCACTCCGAGGCCGGCTCCGTCGGAAGGCGTGCTGTTGCAGCTGCGACCTTCCCAGCAGCCTGAGGCCTGCTCTCCGAACTGGAAGGTAATAAGCTGGGTGTCAGGGAATTCCCAGTCGTCGTCATAGCGGAAGCGTCCGCCTACGGAAGTGACCTGGGTAGGGTAGTCCACGCCGAGTCCCCAGCGCATTATATCCACGAAATGGGTGCCGTTGTTGAGGGCTTCGCCCGTGCCCCAGCGGTAGAACCAGTGCCAATTGTAGTGAATGTAGTTGTCGTGGAACTCACTAACTCTCGGGGCAGGTCCCTGCCAGAGGTCCCAGTCCAGGTTGGAAGGCACGGGGACAGCGCGGCCGCGTCCTATGGAAGGACGGTTGGCGGTGTACCATGTCCTGGCGTTGCGCACCCTTCCTATGGAGCCGTCTCGGATTTCCTGTATGGCCGCAATGATATTGGGCCAGGAACGCCTCTGGTTGCCGGCTGTTATGACCTTGCCGTACTTCGCTGCGGCGGCAAGGAGAGCCTCGTTCTCTGAAGGACAGTAACTTGTGGGTTTCTCCAGATAGACATGCTTTCCGGCCTGCATGGCCATGATTGCGGCTTTGGCGTGCCAATGGTCAGGCATGGCGATGACCACGGCATCCATGCCCTTGTATTCGAGGAAACGCCTTATGTCCTGGTATCCGGCGGGGCGGTTGCCTGCCACCTTGCGGACCTGGTCCTGGGTCTTTGCGAGAGCGCCGAGGTCGCAATCGCAGAGCGCGGTCACCTGGCATCCGGGCATTTTGGCAAAGCCTGTGGCAAGGGCGAATCCCCTGGAATTCACTCCTATCACGCCAACCCTTATCCTGTCGTTGGCTCCGGCTACCGAAGCTGAGCTTGCGGCCGGGGTCCCGCCGCGAAGCCCTTGGGCGGAGAGAGCCGCTGCACCGGCAACGGCAATCTTGAGAAAGTCTCTTCTGCTTGTCATATCTAGAATAACTTTTTGAATATCAATACTATAATGAAGACCGCAAGGCGCACGGCCCAAAGGGCTGCATAAAGGCACAGGGCCAGGGTCAGCATGAACCCCACCTGGGTGAACAGTTCGGACCAGGGCCGCTCATAATATATGATGGCTCCTATGTTGGTGGCTATTGCCGCCGCCAGACAGCCCAGCAGTATGAACAACTCTCGCCGGAGCGATTTTCCGCGTATTACCAAATCTTTCATAGGTTCAGAACTTCATGTAAGGAATCTTGTACTGCTCGGGGAATTCTATGGTGCGTCCCTCTTCCATGGCCATGTTTCCAAGCAGGCACAGGGTGGTGGCGCAATAGGCTTCTTCCACTACGTTTTCGGCCCTGCGGCCGCTCAGGCAGGCATCGCAGAATGCTGACAGTATGATATCGGAGCCGTCGTTGTCGGCCGCGACCATGCTCTGGCCTGCATTCACGCTGACCTTGCCGCTTATGACGGGGTGGGGAGTGAACCGGGACTGCAATTCCGGCCTCCAGGACGGCCCTGCGGCCGGAATAGAAGCGAAGGTCCGGGTCTTTATCTGCTGGAGCAGCTGTTTCATTCCCGAATTGAGGTTGTCGTTCTCAAGGTAGAAAACGCCCTTGGTGAGGTCCACTGTCCCGTCCTTGCACAGAATCTGGTCCTCCATGCCGTTGTACTTGTTCGAAATGAGGGACTCGTAGCATATTTTCCGGCCGTCGGAGTACCTGTAAGTCACATTGACGCTGTCATATACCTCGCGTCCGTCCTTCCAGTACACTATGTCGCCCATGCCGCAAATCTGCGAAGGCATCTTGTCGATTGCCCAGTTGCAGACCTCTATCTGGTGGCAGGCGAGTTCGGTCATAAGGCCCGCGGAATACTCCTTGTACAGCCTCCAGTTGATTCTTCTCTCAAGCTCGGGTGAAGGCACCTCGCGCCTCCAGTCGGCGTTGCGGAACCAGTGGCAGCGCATTCCGACGACCTCGCCCAGGCTCCCTTCCCTTATCATCTGTATGCCCTTTATGTACTTCTCGTCGAACATTCTCTGCATGCAGTAGTACAGCACCCTGTCCGAGGAGCGGTATGCCTCATAGACGCTCTTGCACTCGTCCAGCGTAAGGGCCATGGCCTTTTCGCAGAAAACGTGCTTGCCCGCCGCCATCGCATCCAGGGTCATGCGGGCGTGAAGTCCCAGGGGAGTGGCTATTATGACTCCGTCTATCTCCTTGTCTTCCAGGAGTTTCCTGTAATCCGTATAGGTCCTCGCCGAGGGCACCATGGCGTGGGCGGCATCGAGATTGACCTTATAGTCGTCACATAGCGCCACGACCTCGGCATGGGCAATGGAGCGCATCATCACCAGATGATACTGCCCCCTGGAACCGCATCCTATGAGGGCTATGCGCGCCTTTCTTCCCTTTGTGGAGGCAGGCTCGCCGGGGGTACAGGACGACAGCCAGGGAGCGGTCGAAAGCAGCGCCGCGCCTCCTGTCAGCAGTCCGAGTCCCTTGAGGAACCTTCTCAGTCCAAGGTCAGGCTCTTGAGTTTCTTTCATAAATCGTATGTTTTGACTTCCGTTTCCGGAAAATTTTCCATTATGCTCTCCCTTTCCTGCGGGGTGGCAATCATCATTGCGGTGCTCAGGACCTCCGCCTCCAGAGGGTCGCGGCCGACGACGGTCACTATCCTGCGGCTGTTCACGGGGGTCCCGTCGCCGGGATTGATTATATGTCCGCTGTAAGAAGGCCTGTTTCCCGATACGGAAAGGCAGTTGTCCTTCAGGCAGACTTCGCACACCTGACCCTCCTCGTAGGGATTGGCGACGGATGTCTTCCAGCAGGGGCCGAAGGGGTGAGAGCCCATGGCCAGAATGGAACTGCTGCCGAAATCCACGAATGCGGAGGTCACTCCCCGGGATTCCATCAAGTCCTGTATGTATTTGAGCGCCAAGCCCTTGCCCATTCCTCCGAAATCCAGTTTCTCTCCGCCGGTGTCTATTGCTCCCGCGCTCCAGCGTAGTTTCCTGAAGTCGTGCTTGGTGATATCGAAAAGGCCTCCGGTGCGAAGCCACCATCCCGAACATATCTCCAGGACCGTCTGAAGGTCCGGGCTAAGGGTGCTTACAAGGCCCTCGTTTATCTTATATACCTCGCTTTCTGGAGAGAAGCGGCTCAGCAATCCGTCCATTCCGGCGAGATTCGAGCATATATTTTCCCATATATCTTGAGCCGGCCTCCTCTCAATGTCGCAGACCAGCATATCGAACCTCGTGCCCATCACAAGAGGAATGCTCCCGTGGAAGGCCCGTGACCCGGCTATATATGAAAAACTATTCTCCATTTGCCATTTGTACCGCCCGGCCAATCAACCTGTATTTGGTAAGGGTGTTGCCTGCCTCGTGCTCGGGGAAGGCCTTTTCGCCTCTTATGTATGCGAGGAAGTCCTTGAGTACCAAGGAGAAATGGTCCTCGTGCGAGAGACTGTCCTTGGGAAGCGTCCCTTCGAAGCCGGAGTATTCAGCCTCGAAACTGTCAGTGCCCTCGAAGTCCCAGATTACTTCTATCCCAACGGATACTCCCTTGATGCACAGTATCATGCTGCCGTTTGCATATACGTTGAGCACCCCGTCTTCAATCCAGGGCTCCAGATATGAGGGGAAGTCCCCGGCACCGGTTGACAGCCTGAACTGTTCCCTTGTAATCGGAGTGGTCCAGTGGCGGGCGCTCACTACCGATACGTCCTCCTGGCTTATGGCCTGCCCGGGGAAACACTCCGTCATGACCATGTCTATGTAATGGGTGGTCACATCCGCTATTCCTTCTCCCTGGCAGCGTATGTCGTAGTACCATTCGGGGCGGGTGAGGGGCTTGCCGTCCACCTCCTTGTAGAAATGGTGGACGCTGCGAATCCTGACCGCAGGAGCCCCGGGGCTTCCCGGCTCTATGGGATGGGAGGAGAACCATTCCCGAAGGGCTATGTTCCCCGCCACCGTGCGCTCTGTCATAAGTTCCTGAATGACAAGACCTTTCTCTCTTGCCAGGGCGTATGCCTGCTCAAGGATGTCAATGTCGGCGGCACTTATGGCCATGGGCTTGTCTGACAGCACGTTATATCCCTTGGACACGGCATGCAGTATGTAGGCGGCCTTGTTGCGGTTGTTGCCCGCGAGTATCACCGCCTCTCTTCCCGAGGCCTCGGGCAAGGTCTCGAGCGGAGAGCCTTCCACTATGACTTCCTTCCAGTTGCAGGGGGCCTCGGAACGGGAGTTGTAACCTTCTATGGCGGCGAGGTACTGCTCCAGTTCCGGCCCTGCGGGAGCATAGACCCTCACGGTGGGGTCCACGTCGGGAAGGCTGTATTTCTGCACTAGGGAGGCGTGGAAATGGCCGGGGTCCACAACGCTGAGCCGGACGGTCCTTCCAGAGGAACATCCGGCAAGACAGGCAGCCAATGCCATTATGGTCAACGCTTTATTCATATTTGCGCAGAAGTTTGGCTGCATCCTTGCGCCCCGCTTTCATGGCCTCGGCTATGCTCACGGGCTTTCCTCCCTTGGCCTTGCTCATGTTGGAAGCCTTCATGAAGGCGTAAATCTCCACCGTCTCTTCGCGGCTCACGGGAGGCTCGCCGCTGCGGAAGAATGTAAGTATCTGGTCCAGAAGTACTTTGTATCCTGCATATCCTCCAGCCTCTACGGCTCCGTCCTTGGTGAAGGCGGTGCCTCCGTAGATGGCAGGGCCGCTGACTATGGCCCTGAAAGTGCCCAGCCTGCCGTCGGACCACAGCCCCGTCACTATGTCTCCGTCGGGGGTGGACATCCTGCTTACCGTCTCGCAACCCGTGCCCATAAGGGTGTATAGAGTCTCTACTCCATGGATGCCGTAGAATCCGAAATCGGGATGGGTAGGCTCGGTTTTATGCGGGGAATAGCAGTCCGCCCCGAGAATGGCTCCGAACTTTCCGCCGCGAAGCTCAGCGTTGCGGGGCGAAAACCTCAGGGCCGAAGAGGAGAAGATGGGGATGCCGTACCTGTCGGCCAGTTCGTAGATGGCGAGGGCCTCGCCGAGGGTCGCTCCTATGGGCTTGTCTATGTAGCAGGTCTTGCCGCTGCGGAACACCTCTACGGCCTGCTCCGGATGAAGCCTGCCGTCGTTGGTCTCGAGCATGACGAAATCCACCATGTCAAGCATTTCCCGGATTGACGAGCAAATCTTTACGCCGTGCTTCTCCACTTCCTTGATATAGCCGGGAATACGGCTGAAACTGGACTCTATGGTCCTTGAACCGTAGGGGTAGGCGGCCACCACTTCGAATTCCCTGACGAAGGGGTCGTCGGAATCGGAGTTCAGCAGCTCGGTAAAGGCCGTGGAATGGGATGTGTCAAGCCCTATAATGCCTATTTTCTTTACTTCCTGTGCCCCGGCCGCTATCGTAAGCAGAGCGAGAACCAAAATCGCAAGTGTCTTTTTCATACTCAGTTATCGTCCCTCAGCGGCCTTTCGACCACAAATTTGCAGAAATCGTTGAACAGCTCCCGGTCTATCTCCGAGGTGGAATATTTCAGCCAGCGGACGGCCCAGCTGCCCTGGTAATAGACCAGTTTGCAGTTGTCCCAGACCTCGTAGTCCCTGGCGGCCTTCATATAGTCCCTCAGCCTGTAGCCCCATTTGTATTCGGAAGTGTCAAGGACCTTTCCGTCGAACTCTATTTCCATTCCCATGCCGTTCTCCAGCACGTCCTGGCAGGCGGTCGTCAGCCTGTCGTAGGTTATCTCTTCGGAGAAGAAATAATTGGGCTGCATGAAGGCGTAGGTGAATCCGTACTGCTTCCAGTTGGTATAGCCGTAGGCATGGAAATAGGGTATCCAGTTGAAAGAATACTTCATGGGCTGCAGGTACCGGCTTATGTCTATCAGTATGTCGTCCACGAAGTCGGAACGCTCCGCCGTGAGGTAGAAGCCTCCGAGCTCCACGTTCTGGTAATTCCTGGCGTTGAACAGCTTGATGACGGTGTCTATGTACCATTTCACGGCGGTCAGCCTGTCCTTGGACTTGGAGAAATCCATGGTCTTGCCGTCTATTTCGCCCCAGTAGGTGGTGCCTCCGCTCTGGTTCTGGCCGTAATTGTTGTAGCGGTATTCTATGGGTTCGGGGATGCCGACCACTATCTGGCGCTTGTGGGAGGGCTGTCCGAGGGTCTTTGCTGCATCACCGACGGCCCTGTCTATGGCTCCGACATTGACATAGTCCTGGAAATAGTAGTCAGCCAGGCTCTCCCAGTCGCTCTTGTTGGCTGATTCGAGATAGTTCCCGTTGTACTTGTATCCGGTTATGAAGGTCTTGTTGCCGTTATGGCCTCCGCAATCCATGAATTCCAGGCAGAGGAAGGCATCGAAAAGCCAGTGGGACTTTCCCGTAGCGGGGTCGGTCCAGGACACATAGTCCCTCATGTACTCTTCCGTCCAGTTGTACGGGCTGCGGTGGGGACTGTAGCCGTAAACCAGCACCATGTCGGTATATGCAGGAATCTCCTTGCGGGTCCCGTCATCGTCCTTGGAAGGGTCCGTGGAAGAAGGATCGTCCGAATGATATGGAGATTCTGAAGGGTCAGCGGACCCGTCCTTGCTGAAATCCCATACAGGAATATCCTTGGGAGTGGTCTGGCATGAGGCGCACAGGGCCGCTGCCAGAAGCAATGCAAATGTTTTTCTCATCTTTTGTAAAGTCCTATGGTTGAGACGACTTTCCTGCTCTTTTCAGCAGTCTGGTCGCCAATGTGTTCCGTTCCTACCATCATGCCGGTGGAGCCTCCGCCGTCAAAGTTCACTGCATCCTTGCATCCGAGGCCCTTCATGACCCTGGCGAGTTCCACAAGGTTGAGGCCGGGACTTGCGGTGATGCGGCCGTCGCAGATGAACAGCACCACCTTGCCGTCCTCCCTGTATCCTACGGCCGTGCGGTCGCAGACGCTGCCGGGGCCGAAGATATCGTAAGGCATTATCTCAAAGTTGTTCAGGTAATATTCCGTTCCCTTGTCCGTCTCTTCGAAGTTGAACGGAATCTTGCCGTCCTTCAGCAGCACCGGACCGGCGCTGAGGGCATATTCCGGCTTCCAGTCCACAGGGGCGGCGGGATTGGAGACGGAGATTGCGCCGTACTTGCTTTCACCCCTTACCGACGGCAGGGGACGGTCGAAGTAGAAGTTGAAACTGTTGCCTGTGCCTGCCCAATAGACTGCGGGCCTGCCCTGGGCATCCACTCCGAAAATGCCCCTCGTGACGTTGTACATTATGTTGAATTCCTCGTCGCCGGAACGCAAGGAACCTCTGACAGAGGGGATTGCGCCATTCTCCTTGCCCGCCGTCACGGCCAGTCCCGTATGCCTTCCGTTGTAGAAATATCCTCCGTTTATCATTACCATGCAGTCATCCTGGGCGGCGGACTGGTCGTCTATGGTTATGGCTTCGGAAGGGACGTTGACCCTGAGGTCCACCTTGCCAAGGTCGGCGAGGGCGTACCATGCGTGGAAATTGCGCTCCGACACCTTCGAAGTGGTCTCGTATAGTTCTATGCCGTCAGGCAAAACGCTGCGGCTGAGCTTGTTCCACTCAAGTTCCAGAGCGGCGGGAGCATCCTTCATGGCCGCCTGCGAAGGCTCTGTCCAGAGGGTTTTCCCCTCCTTGTCCACGAAGGCCCTTATGGAATAGGTCTTGCCGAAATCAAGCAGGGCATCGCTGATTACCTGGAATACCTTGCCGTCCGAATCCATGGCCGGACCCCACTGTATGATGTCTTCTCCTCCTGCATTCCATCCGAGGCCCCACTTGCATCCCTTCACCTTCGAGGCCTTTGGGAAAGAATACTCCACCACTATGCTGCAATCCGTCGCAGTAACCTTGTCTATGACCAGAAGGTCGGTAAGTTCATATTCCTTTTCGGGGACGGGCTCGTCCTTGGAAGGTTCCTCGGAAGGACTGTCCGAAGGGCTTTCTGAAGGACTCTCCGCTGAGGGGTCGTCGCTTGTAAAGTCCCAGACTGGAATCTCCCTGGGCTTTTGCGAAGTGCAGGCGGCGCATAGCAGTGCCAATGCCAAATACTTGATTTTCATATCCTTTTGCAACTATATGCTTCAATTTCAATTTCCTTGCCGTCAAGGCTAACCTTGTGGGCGCAGGAATCCATGTTTACAATAATCGTGCTTTCTTTGCCCTTTACATCCAGCCATCTTGCACCCATCACCACGGGGGTCCTCTGATAGGTGGGTATGTCCTTGAGAGGGTTGTCTCCGCCGGGGATAACTTCGCCCTTGAAGAGTCCTCCGACAAAAATGTCGTGGTTGGCTTTGCGGAACCTGGCCAGGGTACGCATGAATTCGGCCTGGACTGCATTCTCCGGCTTCATGAGCTGTGATGGAGCGACCCAGCCCAGTTGAGAGCCCCACAACAGGCTTTTCATGCTGAGGTAGTCCAGAATGCCGTTGTTCAGAGTATCGGGGATATAGGTCAGTCCGCTGTATATGCACCTGTCCGAATAAATCAGGGGGAACAGCGGCACCATTTCCGTCCATGCGTTATGGGGAGAATTGACTATCAGCATCATGTCGACGAGGTCCATGTAGCACTCAGCGTTCTCCTCCGTTGTGACAGCCTTGCCCTTGGTGAATATATCCTTGCGCATTCCTTCAAGAAGGCTTCTGTAAGCCATTGGCCACCAGCTGCCTGCGCCTTTTGCATGGGGATGCTCGCCGCTGTAGCAGGGTTCGCCTATGGCAGCTCCTATCTGGTCTATATAGACTCCGTCCGTGCCATAGTCGCGGATAATGTCCGAGCAGGTCTTTCTCATTACTTCCTGCCAGATAGGGGAGGCAGGGCAGGTTACGGTGTTGACAGCCTTGGAGCCATATACTTCCGTGTAGAGGGCACCGTCGCTCTTGCGGCAGGAAGCGTGTGCGCCGCCATATTTGATGTAGGTTTCGTTGGCGGGGTCCCAGAGCCTTCCGTTTATGTAAGGAGTGACGAATCCTCCCAGTTTCCTGGCCTCCTTGACCTTTTCGGCAAAGCCTTCCCTGGCAGGCAGGTAGTCGGGATAGTTGGTGTCGAAGGGATATTTGTGCCACTGGTACCAGTGTATGCCCGTTCCTTTGCCATAGTAATTGAGAGCCTGGCGTACCGCTTCCATCTCTTCATCGCTTACGCTGCAGGGCCTTATCCATACGTCGGCATTCTCTATCCATTTAGCTATCTTCCTGTCCCTTAGGGATTTGGCTCCCCACCGGCATTGCAGGGCGAAGGGCCTGTACCACTCCGAAGCCGTTGTCTGCCAGTCGTCCTTGCGGAAGCCAAGCACGGATTTCCATGGGATGCGGAACACCCCGTCCGAAGTCCAGGCGTAGGAGGTGAAAATCTGCTGCAGCAGGGTCACTCCGCCGTTTTCCGATATCAAGTAGAAGGACTTTCTGGAAGCCTCATAGTCCCTTGCCGAGAAGAACAGGGTGCCTTCTGGGTTGTCCAGCATGACCATCTGC
This sequence comes from Bacteroidales bacterium, assembly GCA_017479265.1. Lineage (GTDB taxonomy): Bacteria > Bacteroidota > Bacteroidia > Bacteroidales > UBA932 > Cryptobacteroides. The sequence goes on from JAFVCK010000074.1 coordinate 20,525, forward strand.
ATCGTGCCCGTGCATGAAGGATAGTCGGAGCGAAGGGTGCCCGACATATCGTATCTTGCTCCGTAACTGATTGGCAGTATGGCCTTTGTGTTATTGTCGCTGCGGACGCTGATCCTCGGGAAGTCGGCCTTGGTGACCACCCATCCTTGCGGCATGCAGGCCTCGAAGCTCCACTGGGGCATTTCGTCTCCCGGGGCCAGAGCAACCCTCATCCTTACCTTCCAGTCCTCCCGGCCTTCGAGGAAAAGCCTCCAGGTGAATACCAGGCTGTTGTCTTCGCGGGTAACTCCGTCATACCAGGAATACCTGGGCACCAGCAGGGGATTCTCCCCACGGGGCCCGAGAAGCGTTATTTCCCAGGGCATGGCCGTGCTGCCGCCGTCGGGCAGGATTTCATGGCCGGCCATGGTGAAACTTGTGAACTTGAAATCTTTGCCGTCAGAGAACACCAGACGGGCGTTTTCGTTGGAGAGTACAACCTCTCCGGCCCTGCCGAGAATGCAGGACAGTAGCAGAATGATGGTTATGCAAATCCTTTTCATAGTTTTCTTTCTCTGAATGATTGGATGAGTTCTTCCTTGCCGAGGTCTGTTTCCAGCACGAGCCTTCCACCGAGAGGCAGGGTCAGCGAAGAGCCGGACCTACTGAAGGGCACATCGTTTCCATCCATATCCCTAAGGGCGACCTTTCCCCTAATGCGGAGACGCATTTTCCCGCTGCCGCTCATGTGCCAATATACCAAGCAGTTGCGTCCTTCTTTCTCAATCAGGAAGGCCCTGACGGGGGAATCTCCGTTGTCGGGGGTGAGCTGCTGCGCGGGATATATCCTGCCTCCGAGCAGCATCCATTCGCTTTCAGGCTCCCTCAGCCTTTGTATGTCTTTTTCGCCGAGGAGTCCTTCTGTCTTGGCCCTTTCCCAGTCGCGGATTACCCTGAGGTTGTCTTCCGTCCTGGGGTGGCTGTCCAGGGCCGGGAGCTTGCCCATGAGCGAAATGGGAGAATTCCAGGCGAGGGCCTTGCTGCAGATATATTCCAGTATGTCCGGCTGCATTCCTATGGTGCTTTCATCCGGGGCGAGGTAGTCGGTCCAGCCGAAATCCACGCTTGTGAAGTCGTCTGCAATGGCCTTGGCGCAGCGCAGGGTGTATTTGCGGTATGCAGGACGGATTTTTTCAGGGCGGAAGAGGTCGAAGGCGTTGCCACGGGACAAAATGTGCCATCCCCAGTGGGATTTGAGTGCGCCCTCGCAGTATATGGGCTTGTCTTCCAGGCGGTCGTAAACGGCTTGCTGCGAGCGGGATACATTGTACCAATAGGGGAAGGGCACGTCTTCGGCTCCGTCGTAATACAGGAAGTTGAATCCGCACTCGTTGTATATCTCGGCCAGCCTCCCGGCAATCTCGTCCTGAATGGCGCTCTCCTGGTCTATCCTGATGAATAGAGGCCAGTCGTCAACATCCGGCTGACGGGCTGCCGAACCCTTGCCGTGCCGGGCGGCCTTGCTGTTGTAAACACCTCGTTCACAGCCATATAATCTGTATGGAGCCTCCGTGGAGAAGCCCTCGTACATAATGAGTTCGTCATCAATGCGGACAAGCCTTCGTCCCGCTTCGAGGCGGAGCCTCCCGGGATTGCTCTCAAGGAATATCTCCTTGTCCTCGGGGGAAAGCTCTCTTGCAAGGGTGAGGCTGCCGACATAGTTCATCCTGTTGTCGGGAATGCCGGAGTTGATATAAGGGTCAGTGACAGAGACCTTTGAATAATGTATATGGAAGCCAAGGTCGAAGCCCTCCCCGCGGATGCGGCGGCAGATGTCCTTGAGAACGGACATGTCGAAGCCGTCTTTCCACAGATAATGTCCGCAGGTGGAAGCGAAATCCGTATAATATATGACTATGGCTCCGAAACCTCCCCGGCGGGCATAGTCAAGATGCTTCCCAAGGTTCTCGGGAGTAACGTCGCGAAGTTCGTAGTATGAACGGTTGTACCTCTCCGAACGCCTGCTCTGCACTCCTCGGGGCATGCCGAAATCCCTTTCCGCATGGTCTATGGCATCGAGGAAACCCTCTGTGGCAGAGGCAATCAGCACCGCTCCCCTGGAGGAAAAGCCTACGCTGTGGTCCAGCCCGGCGTACATGGTGCTGCCGAAGCGGTCTATCCTTGTCTTGGGGTCCGCTCCCATGAGGCACACGGCCGTGGAGGAATCCCATACCGCATTGAGCCAGCTGCCGAAATGCTCCCTGTCCCTGATATTCAGCATGACGAGGGCGAGTTCGTCCACCTCCGTCTTTCTCTTTACGCCCATGTCCTCTATGCGATAATCCCTGCGAGCCAGCCTGAAGGCCATGTAATCGCTCTCGAGGGTGACATCAATGACGGCTATGTCGTAAGTGTCCTTGAACTCAACAAACAACTGTCCGTCACGCATTTCCAGTCGGTTGGAAGGGACTGTGACGCTCTTTGCCGGCATCATCAGGAAGTTCTCGTTGTCGTATGGCCTGTACTGGGTGATGGCGCAAAGGGGCCCCGGGCTCTCAAGGCATTCTTCCCCCGTGGACTTGCAGACGAGGCTCCTGGCCGTGCCGTCTTCGCCCAGAACAAGGCGCATGGCATCATTCTCCAGCACCACCTGCGCGGAGGCGTTGAGCACTGCCAAGACAAAGCATCCTGATATTATTAACTTTCTAATCATTCATATAGGGACAGTAAAAGTTATTTAAAATAGTTTATGGGTTTCTGCGGAATGACAGTAGGGCCCTGAGGCTCAGGGTGGGCCGAGGGGTCCCTGTAGTCGAAATAGTACAGTCCCATTGACTCGTAGCGCTCGTACTCACGCTCAAGTACCCGGCAGAAATGCTCGTAGTCCTTTGAGAGCGGAATGCACCACGCAGCCTCTGCAAGAGCGGCGATGCGAGGGAAAAGCATATAGTCCACGCGGGCCTTGTCCTGCATAGTCTCCGTCCACATATTTGCCTGAAGGCCAAGCACTTCTCCAAGCTCCTCGTCGGAAAGCTCCCACCGGGAGTACCTGTTCTCGGGGAAGCCATATACGTCGTCAAGGGTATTGAATCCGTCCCATTCGCGTCCCACCCTGTGGGTAGAATCCTGAATGAAGTCAAAATACAGCGGCCGGCGGGGACAAAGCACGGCCGGACATTTATTCTCGGCTATGCTGCGCAACTTGTCCGCCCTGTCGTGCCTCCACCACATAATCACCTGGTCCTCAGCGCCGAGCCCCACGTCGAAAGCATCGTCCCAGCATACAAGGGTCTTGCCCAGAACCTTGACAGAATCGGCCATCCTGTGCATGAAATAGCTCTCGACTTCCTTCACGCCCTCAAGCCCCTCTCTTTCCATAAGAGCCTTTACATCAGGATTTTCCATCCACGCCTCACTGCCGTAGGACACCTCGTCCCCGCCTATGTGAAGCCATTTCCCGGGGAAAAGTCCGGCCACTTCGCGGAGAATGTCGGTAAGGAAGGAATATGTCTCTTCCTTGCCGGGATTGAAGGTAAAGCCGAACCAGTCGCCTCCTGCATACTCCGGATATGAACGGCAGGCCGCCCCTGCATGTCCCGGCATGTCTATTTCAGGAATGACGGTGATATTCCTCTCTGCGGCATAATCCACTATTTCCCTGATATCATCCTGGGTATAGTAAACTGAAGGGGAGTCGGGGTCGCTGTGGCTGCCCGTGGAGCCGATTACGGTCAGGCGGGGGTACTTCTTTATTTCTATCCTCCAGCCCTGCGCGTCGGTCAGATGCCAGTGGAAGCGGTTGAGCTTGAGCCTGGCCATTTCGTCCAGTATCAATTTCACCCTTTCCTTACCGGAGAAATGCCTGGCCTCGTCCAGCATGAAACCTCTCCAACTATATCTGGGACAGTCGTTTATGACTCCTGTAGGAAGGGCCTCGAGGGACTCCGTCATCTGTCTGAGGGTCTGCATGCCCCAGAAGGCTCCGCTCTGCGAGCCGGCCGTTATGGTAACGCCCTTGCGGCCTATCTTGAGAGTATAGGCATCCTCACCCAAGGAAGGCTTTTCCTTGAAACGGATATTGCCGGGGTCCTCGCAGAATGGACCATTGTACAGTTCGACATCCGAGGGAGCCGGAATTACAGGCACCCGGGTAATCTTCTCGCCCCTGCCGCAAGAGCATGCGGCAAGTAGCATTAAGGCGTATATAAATTTCTTCATATCAATATATTACAATCTCTACGGGCCCTACAGCGTCTTCTTTGGACAGGCGGCCTTCTATCACTTTTTCCTCTCCCGGGAACAAAGTTACGAAATTATCGTTCCAAAACACAGGCCGGACAGGTTTTTGGTCGCTCTCAAGTGCTATCCTGTTGAAAAAACTCACTGTAGGACTGTCGTTCCTGAGCGTGACCTTGACTATGCATTCCCTGCCGTCGGATTCGATTGTCACGCCCTTGAGTATCTCCACCCTGGGCAGGGTGGTCAGAGCGTAGAAGTTCTGGTGCTGACTGTAGCGCCAGTAAAGGTTCTCCGAGAGGGTCTTTCCTTCCTTGTCCCTTAAGAAAAGGCGTATGAAGTACACCGGCCCTGCCTCCTTGGGGAAGGGCACCTTGGTCAGTTCCCTGAATGATTCCCCTGTGAGGGAGGCATCCCCGCTCCAGCTCCAAAACTCCCTGTTGTCGGGCCCGGTGACAAGAACCTCGGAGCACAGCCCCTCGAGGGCCTTCCCGGTGGAGTTTATGACGCTGACGATGTTGCTGTTCGCATTAAGCTGTATATGAACGGGTTCCATAGCCTTGCGGGCAAACCAGTAGGCCGCTCCGCTCTCCAGAAACCAGTCGTAAATCTGCCAGCAGACATCAGGCCAGCAGGAGTTCAGTTTCCATATCATCAGGCCTGTTGTGATGTCCCACATCCTGTGGTTGGCCGCCTCGAACATCGCCCTGTAGCCCTCGGCGCTCACCATGCCTGCCTTGCGGACATAGTCTTCGGCGGAGGAAGGGTCGCTGTAGAAAGTCCTTATTGCGTTGTCGTAGGCCCTGTAGCAGAAGTTGTTGGCATCCCAGGCCCCGTGCTCCGCCCAGATACTGTCCAGAGGGAAGAGCCTGTCCCTGACATCGAAAGGCTTGTCGAGGGTAGGTATGAATTCTCTCAGGCTGCTGTAAACAGGCATTCCGGGCATTCCCATTTCGTTCTTGAACATCTGGTGGCGCACCTCCAGGACCTTGTCGAAGTAATGATCCGAAGGAGCCCAGTTGTAGTCGGGCGCACCGTCGTCAGTAGTCCCGGAGGGCAGGTCTTCCAAAATCCACGGGGTAAGTTTCTCTACGTCCCAGCTGGTGCTTGTTGTCGGTATGAAAGGACGGGATGGGTCCAGCTCGGCCGCGGCGGCCTTCGTGGCCTTGTACAGGTCCTCGTCGAACATTACTTCGTTCACTCCGAACCAGGCCGCTATGCAGGGGTGGTTGCGGTACCTCAGCATTTCGTCCCTGGCGCATGCCTCAGCGAGGTCATGGTCGTCGGGATTATGGGCGTTGGCCCTGCCGGGGAACATCCTGTAGCACTGGTAGAATACATGCCAGTCCATAAGTCCGTACCTGTCCCAGGAGTCCAGCCAGTCCTCGCCGGGGGAGGGCATGTCCTCGCTGCCGATGAGATTCACATTGGCTTCGGACAGAAGTCTTGCCTGGTCGAAAATGTTTTTCCTGCTGTTGTCCAGCAGAATGTCCGGCTGAAGCCAGCCGCCCCGGCAGAATATCCTTTGTCCGTTCACCCTGAACACCAGGCCCTTTTCTCCGTCTTTGTCAAGCAGTTCAGTCTTTATTTCCCTTATTCCGAAATAGAAACTGACCCCGTGCGACTGCTTGCCGGCGCAGGAGAATGACATCTGCATCCGGTGCAGGTGCTGCTGTCCGTAACCATTTGGATACCAGAGCAGAGGATTCGCTATCTCAATGGGATAGAAGGCTACCTTGCGTCTCTCTCCGGGTTTGAGGACGACCTCGCAGCTGCGAAGCACGGGGGTGAAGTCGCCGGGGGTATGTTTGGTCCAGCTGCCCATGTCCAGGCTGTCCAGATGGGATATCCTCGCAGTGAATGTGCCGCGCACGCTCCTGCGGCTGTTGTTGCAAAGCGTGGCGCTGACGCTGACCCTTGCCAGATGGTCGGACACAACCTCAGAATATACGAAGGGGTCTTCCACGGTGACGGCCCCGCTGCCTTCCAGCCATACATCCTGCCATATTCCCATGTTGCGGTCGCGCACTACGGGAGCGCAGTCCCAGCCTCCGGACATCTTGAGGGTCTCGTCACGGAATATGTCGCCTGCATTGCCCCTGTTTGGCCCGAACAGTATGAACTGCGTCCCTGGGGAGGGCGTGCCGGGGTGGTCCACCTGCCATATCTTTATGGCCAGAGTGTTGCCTTTGCCGCGTATGGCTCCGCTCACGTCGAAGCGGAAACGGCGGAACATGCCCACCACCTCGGAGTGGTCCGCTATCTTCTTGCCGTTGAGCCAGATATCTGCCCTGTAATTGATTCCGTCGAGGTTCAGCCATATCGTGGAACATCCTTGAAGTTCCTCAGGCAGGTCGAAGCAGGTCCTGAACCACCAAGGGTCCTTCCAAAGGTTCTCGCCCTTTATTCCCAGCCTTTCGTTGAAAGAGTCGGAGACATCAGGTATGGAGAAGTTGTCCATGCCGAATCTGGGGTCGGGATACACCCCCTCCTTGACAAGAGCGCCGAGTACCGTGGTAGGGAGAGTCACCTTGTGCCAGGAGTCATCGCTGAAAGACGAGGAGGCTATCCGGGCCTCGCTCCCCGATACCTTGAGGCTGCTCTGCATGGTCCAGTCCCTGAGTACTACCTTGGCGCTCAGAAGGCAGGGGACCAGCATCAGAAAAGATATTGACAGGAGGGCCTTTTTCATTCTGTTACAGTTACTTTTGCTCCGTGGGCGAAATCTCCCGGAGTCATTCCGTGAGCGCATGCCCAGTCGTTTACCATAAGTTGCAGTGGAATGACTCCGAGTATGGGAAGCAGCAGTTCGCCGCTGCAAGGAACGGCTATCTGCACAAGGCGAGGGGAGTCCTCCGGCATGCCTTTCTTGTCGCTGACAAGCACCACATTGCCTCCGTATCGGAGAATATCCCCGCAAAGCCTCAGGCTCTGAGAGTAAGTTCTTGACAGCGAATGGGTAAACACCACGACAGTCATGCCTTCCTTCACCATTTCCAGAGGGCCGTGCCTGAAGTTCCCCCCGCACATCGAGGAAGCCGGTATATGGGCTGCTTCCATCCACATGAGTGCGCTCTGGCTGACTGCGGCCATGACGGGGCCTCGACCGACGATTTGCAGGAAGGAAGAATCTCCGATAAGGGCTACGGCTTTGGAAACATCGCACCCGAGGGCCTTTTCCACGCAGGAGGCCACGTCCTCCCAAGAGAAACCGAATTCCTCGCTGCCGGTGAGGGCCTTGCAGAGCAGGAGCATTGCCTGCCAGCATGTTACGAAAGTCTTGGTGGAAGTCATTTCTTCCTTTCCAGCCGTTGTGACCATCCTGTATTCCGCAGCTTTTGCAAGGGTGCTTCCGGGCTCGTTGGTTATAGCTATGACCGTACCAAGGCGTGGCAGGAGGCGTACTATCTCGTAACTTTCTCCCGACTGGGAAATGCATACGGTCAGGTACTCGTCCAGACTGTCCGGGCCGTAGTGCAGCAGTTCCCCTGCATTGATGTATGTCGCGCATATACCCTTGGCCTGCAGAAGGGCAGCTCCCGCCGAGGCTATGAAATCGGAACTGCCCATTCCAGTGAGTATCAGGCCCTTGAACTCAGAGGCCCGCCTTCTCCACATTTCGTTTATGTCTTTCAGTACTCCGCACCCGACTATGTTCCGGGCAGTATCGGACAGCGCCTTTGACTGCCCTTTGATTTCTTTCAGAAAAGGATTCATACTCAATTAATTGGTTGCGGCGGCACCGGTCAGGGTACCGCCGCAAAGGGGTCGCTTCTACAAACCGATTTCAAATCCTATGAGTCCGAGGTTCATCACCAGGGCATAGACCTGGACCTTGTTGTCGCCGGACTTTGCGAACACCACGTCGCCTATCTGGTCTATATTGGCTGCTACGGCATTGGGACCGAGCATGGTCTGGTTGTCGTAGGAGAAGGGCGAAATCATGCCGTTCTTTCCGTATCCCATACCCTCGCCTTCATCCTTCCTCGTGGCGAAAAGCACGCCGTCGTCGAAAGAAGACTCAGTGGGATTCTCGCCTATGTCGCTGACAATCAGCTGATAATAGAAACGGTTGTTGCCGAATGCATCCTGGGAGCCGGCATACCATCCGTTGAGCACTCCGAGCAGGCAGTGGCTTCCGACCTTGATATAGTCGCCGCCCACTGCATTGCGCTGGTACTGCCCGCCGCCCATGTACCAGTGACCGCCTGCGGCTTGGTCGCTGATGGTGAAGGGGGCTCCGCCGCAATAGGAAATGTACTGGCGGAAGTTGCCGGAAACGGAGATGTATTTGATATCTCCGGCAGTCTTTGCACTGCCCTCAAGAGGTATGATGTTGCCGCCCCACCAGAGGGAGCCGTCGTAAGAGTCAACCGCGACCCTTGTTTCAATCATGCCGTTGGTGACGATTTCGCCTATGCCCTTTCCGGAGGCGGGAGCGCCGGTCAGGATTACGGCGTCGGAGGTGAGGTCACCCGCTATCTTCATGTTGGCATAGGCATTGGTACCGCCTACACTGTAGTTGGAAAGGTTGGCCCACCAGAATGATTTAGGATCCTTGTCCAGGCCTTCTTTCCATACGAAGCCGCGGACTGTGCCGTTTGCAATGGGATTTTCCCTTGTGTCAGAGAATGTTACGGCTGCCAGATGGCCCTCGTCGTCGCTTGCTATGGCCCAGAATTTCTGGTTGTCTTCAAGGCCGGTGATTTCAGAAGTGTTGATGATGTCATCACCCAGGTATTCTCCGGTGAAACGGTTGTAAACCGGCATCTTGGTGATATCCAGGGCATTGGAGAGGATAAGGTAGTCACCCACGACGGCTATGCTCCTGTGAGCGTCCGCTGTCATTCCGCAAGGGGCCTCAACCGTAGGCTGTATGCCGAAGAGGGGAGTGACCGTGATATCGGAAGGCTCGGGAGCGGCCTGCTTCTCGATTGTGTAGGTCATCTCGTTGGAATTGACGTTGATGGTGTAAGTGCCGTCCTCGGGCACATCTATGTTGTTCGTGTCATTGTCGCTGTATCCTACCGCGAGAGTGCCGTCGGTTGCGCCTTTGACAAGGCAGGGCCACCAGGTGTTGGACTTTTTCTGGAGAGGGAAGCGGAGTTCTCCGCCGGCGGTAAGCTCTCCGGTCCAGGTGAACAGGCCGTCGCCTTTGTTCTCGAATGCCTCCATGTCATCAAGGCTCCATCCCCATGCGGTGGAATCTCCGAGCAGGTAGAGTTCGGTCACAACGATGGGGTCGTCATTGATTTTCTCCTTGAGCTCCACTGTCATCTTGATTGCCTCGCTGTCCTTTGCATTTATGGTAATGAGGTAGATTCCGTGTTCATCGACATGGAATTTCACGTCCATGTTGTCGCCCGTTCCTACTATGATTGCGTAGGGATCTACGGAGTCCTTGTCGCGTACGAGGCCGGGCCACCAGCCGTTTTCTTCCTTCTGGAGGAGGAACTTGAAGTCCTCATGGGCCTTGATTTCGCCCTGCCATGTGAAGATGCCTCCGTTGTTGGTCATTTCTTCGGCTGCCATGTTGTCCCAGCCCCAGGGAAGGGCGGCGCCTACAGGGTACAGGTGCTCTATAACGAGTTTGTCAGAAGGTTGCTGAGGGTCGTCGCTCTCTACTACAGGAGTCTCGCTCGGGTCTTCGGATACCGGCTGAGGCGCAGGTTCAGGAGTCTTCTGGCAGGCCGAGAAGCCCACCAGGACAGCAACCACCGGTGCAGTAAGTTTGAAAATCTTTTTCATTGTTTGTAAATGGTTGATTAGTAATATGATATTTCGTAAGCAATAAGTCCGAGGTTCATGGCCATGGCATATACCTGCACCCTCTTTTCGGAACTCTTTCCGAACACAACGTCGCCTATCTGGCTCTTGTTTGCACCGTACCCGTTGGGGCCGAGAACGGCAAATCCGGGTTCGTATGCGAAAGGCGAAATCATTCCGGCGACACCATATCCCATGTCGCTGAGGATTGCATCGTCGGTGGAGGAGCGTGAGGCGAAGATAAGACCGTCGGTGAGGGAAGTCTCGCCGGGAGCGTCACCTATGTCGCTGACTACCAGCTGGTAGTAGAAGGAGTTGTTGTTCCAAGGGTCGGGGCTGCCCGCATACCAGCCGTTCATGGTGGCCATCAGGGTGTGGTCTCCCACCTTTACTATGTCGCCGCCGACTGCGTTTCTCTGGTATTCTCCGCCGCCCATGTACCAGTAGGAAGCGTCGGGAACCAAAAGCGTGCCGTCGTAGGTGATATACTGCCTGAAGTTGCCGGATACGCTGGCGAAATGCACGTTCTCCGCGGAAGTGGCGTTGGCATCCAGAGGGATGATACTGGCGCTCCACCACAGGGATCCTTCATGTGCCTGGGCGCTGAAGCGGTCAGTCACTTTGCCTGAAGATCCGACTACGGAGAAGGCCGCGCGCCCGGCAGCGGATGCGCTGGTGGCTATCAGGGCCCCCTGAGTTACGTCTCCCGCTATCTTCATGTTGGAGAATGCCCAGGATGCGCCTGTGGCCCAATTGTAGAACCCGGCCCATTCTATGGACTTGGGCTCGTGGTCTATTCCGTCAGTCCATGCGAAAATCCTGACGGTGCCGTTCTCGGCGTCGCTGCGGGTATCCACGTATGTGGCCGCCACAAGGTGACCTGCGTCGTCGGAGGCTATGGCCCAGAACTTCATCTTTTCGTCCAGTGTGGATATTTCGCCGTCGGTGTTGACAAGGTCGTTTCCGAGATATTCGCCGCTCATCCTGTCATAAACAGGCATCTTGGAGACATCCTCGGCGTTGGACAGTATGAGGTAGTCGCCCACTACCGCCATGCTTCTGTTCGCGTCCTTGACCATGCCGTGAGGATCCTGCTCCGTAGGCTGGAAGGCGAACAGGGACTTGACCTTGCGCAGGCCTTCGAGTCCTTCGGGCTCGTCCAGGACCACCTTGTAGGTACCGGTGACGTTGCCGCTCTGCGAGACAACCTTGATTTCGCCGGCCTTGGTGAGGTCCAGCAGTCCCGTGGCCTCGTCATAGGCCTCGCACTGCAGCGTAGCCCATGGAGATACCTTGGGCCTGGTCTTGGTGATGAAAGGCTCGGTCTCTTCGTCGTAGGGTACGGTGACGGAGCCGTCATTGCCCTCGGAAGGGTGGACTATGGCATATACTATGTCAGGGTTGTCCATGGCCACGTCCCTCAGAAGAGCCAGGTCGGACTTGACATATACGGCGAGGAAGGTGTACTCCTTGGCCTTGCCGTCGGCGTATGTCAGGGTGGACTTGAATCCGCTGCCCAGGTCATGCAGGCCTGTCAGAGCCGGATTGAATGTGGCTCCGAGCGGAAGTTTCGCACTTATGCGCATCTGCGTCAAGTCGGCCTGTATGGGCTCCGTGTCGCTCAGATAATAGGGGATTGACACGGTGACCGTGCCGGCCGCCTCGTCTATTACGGCGGGATATTCCACCATCCTGTCATCCTTGGTGGATACGCTGACCGTGAGGCTCTGCAGGTTCGCATTGTCCTCAGAGAAATAGTTGTATTCGGGCTTGTGGCAACTTGCCGCGAGGCAGAGCATGAGCGCCGTCGTCAGATATAATCCTTTGTGTTCCATATTATTTCTCCTCCTTGAATAAACCGCCCCATTCTGCGCTCTGCAGGCACAGGGAGTTGGTGCTGAGTTCGGATTTGGGTATGGGATAGACATTGTACTTGGCGGGGAAGGACCTCACCTGGTCGTCACATTCTATGACGGTGTAAGTAAAGTCAGAGCCGCTCTTGACAGGCTTTACGCCATGGAGTTTCTTGCCGTTGAGGGTCTCCTGAGCCAGGCCCCAGCGGACCAGGTCGAAGAAGCGGTGTCCTTCGAGGCCGAGTTCGCAGACCCTTTCCTTGCTAAGGTCCTTTACGTAAGCGTCCCAGCTGTTCCTCTGGGTGAGTTCGGGCAGGCCGACTCTGTCGCGTATGGTCTTGAGGTCGGCGTAGGCCTTCTCCCAATCGCCCTGACGGGCGTATGCCTCGGAGCGTATGAGATAGATTTCAGCCAGCCTCATTTCTATCCAGTACTGTCCGCTGAGAATGGAAGTGTAGTTCATCGCACCCTCGTACACGAACTTGCGGAAGAGATAGCCGGTGGTGGACTTGTGAACGTTGTCCTGGCCCTCGCTCTTGTACTCCATGAATCCGTCCGCTCCGTCCTCGTAAATCTCCAGCTTGCGGCCTCTCCAGTCCGCTCCGTTGTAGAGTATGGAGGCATAGAAACGGGGCTCCCTGTTGTCGTACGGCTTGCCTCCGTAGAGGGTGGACAGGTTAGCCCAGTCGAAATTCTGGTACGTACCGCCCACCTTTATGTCGAACTTGGAGGCATATTCCTCGGTAGGGGTGGCGGCTGCGCCTACGTTTACGTCGTATGCCGCGCCGTCTCCGGGAGGACAGAAGTAATTGTTGAAATTATGCTGCTTGCCGGTGGAACCTCCGCTGCTCTGCTGGAACAGGACGGGGAGTATGAGTTCCTTGTTCTGCCAGGAAGTGAAAATCTTGTTGTAATCTTCGTATGTCGCACCAGGGAGGAGTTCGTACCATTCTTTGCCGAGAAGTTCGTTGCAGGCGTTGACCGCATCCTCCCAGCGTCCGGCATAGAGGGCGGCGCGGGCTCGCATGCCTATGGCTGCTCCCTTTGTGACCCTGCCGTAATCGGTGCCGGACCAGCTTTCGGGCAGGTCGGCCTGGGCCTTTTCATATTCCTTGATTATGAAATCCCAGCATTCCTTCGCGGTGGAACGGGCCTTGGCCTTGTCCTCGGGGCCGTCCACATGATTCTCGTCTGTCCTGAGAATGACTCCGCCGAACCTCAGCGTGAGCTCCTGATAGGCGAAGGCCCTGAGGAAACGCGCCTCGGCCAAACGGACCTTTACGACTTCCTGGTCCAGGTCCTTGATATAGCCGTAGTTGTAGTCGAAGAAGAATTCGTTTATCTGGCGGATATAGGTATATGTCCCCCAGTTGGAGCGGAAGTTGCTGTCTTCGGTGATTATGTTCTGCTGGTAGAACATCTTGTTGACGGTGCCGCCGCCCGTGCCGTACCATGATTCCTTGACCAGGTCGCTGACGCAGTCGTCGAAAATGTATCCTGCCGTGATGTCGGCATTGGCATACAGCACGGAGTACAAACTCTTGACATAGAGGTCCATGTGCTCTTCCGAGTCATAGACTACGCTCTCGCTGTGCCATCCTGTGGGGTCCAGGTCGAGAGGGTTCTTGCAGGCGCTTATCGTCATTGCCGCAAGGGCCGCGTAAAGTATATGTCTTGCTTTCATGTCCTGTCTCGTTTAGAAGGTTATGTCAAGTCCGAAAGTGACGGTGCGCTGCTGGGGATAGTATCCCGTGACCGCATTGGGGCTTTCGGGGTCCAGATACTTGAACCGGGTGAAAGTCAGAAGGTTGCTGCCCGAAACGGAGAACCTTACGCTCTGTATGTTTATCTTGCGGGTAATCTTGGAGGGAATGGTGTAGCCCAGGCTTGCGTTCTTGAGACGCAGGTAGGCTCCGTTCCTCATCCAGAAGTCCGAAACGCGGTAGTTGTTGGCATAGGAGCCGCCGTTGACGGACAGCCTCGGGTACTCTGCATCCGTGTTGTCCGGCCTCCAGCTGTTCTCCACCAGGTAGAGAGGAGCGTTGTCGTAGCCTGCATAGAATGGACGTGTCAGAGGGTTGGCATCCGTAACTCCGTTGGCCCAGCGTCCCAGCAGCATCTTGTCGCAGAGTGCGGAGCCCTGGAACTGGAGGTTCACGTCGAAACCCTTCCAGCTCATGTCGAACTGGAATGCGTACATGAGTTCGGGACGGCTGTTGCGTGCAATCTGCACCACGTCATCGCTGTTTATCATGCCGTCGCCGTTGATATCCACGTACTTGATGTCACCAAGCTGCACATCCACTCCACCGGGAGCGGTGTCGAGGTCTTCCTGGGTCTGGTACAGGCCGTCGGACTTGTAGCCCCAGATGGCTCCTATGGAAGTGCCTATGGTGCTCTGCCAGGGCAGTACGTTGTCAGCCTCGGTCTTCTTGAGGATGCGGTTGCGTGCCCATGAAACATTGCCCGAAATCCTGTAGTAGAAGTCGTGGACCCTGTTCTCGTGGCGCAGCGACAGCTCGAAGCCCCTGTTGTCGAACTTGCCGTCGTTGACATTGGTGGGGTAGTGGCCGCCGAGGGAGGCGGGATATGCCGCGCTGATATTGTTGAGAATGTCGTAGGTGTATTTGTAGAACCAGTCGAACTCTGCGCTCAGCAGGCCCTTCCATGCGGAGAACTCGATACCTGCGTCGTATGTCCTGATATGCTCCCAGGTGAGGTCGAAGCGGGGATATGAGACCGTGTTGTAGAGAGTGGGCTGGGCCGTCTGTCCGAAGGCCACGGCGTTTATGTTGGTAGCGTAGCTCTTGCGGAACAGCCATGCGGTGGCGTTGTCGTTTCCTACTTCGCCCGCCGAAGCCCTGACTTTCAGCAGGTCTATGCTGCTGACATTGTCCTTGAACCAGTTTTCCTTGGAAATGACCCATCCTGCCGAAACTGAAGGGAAGAAGCCCCAGCGGTACTCCTTGGCGAATTTATAGGAACCGTCCAGACGGGCTGCAATCTCTATGAGGTAGCGGTCGTCGTAGGAGTAGTTGATACGGCCCACGAAACCCGCGTAAGCGTCATGTCCGGAAGAGCTGCCTGTGGTCCTGGTCTTAGGATCGGACTGGCTGAGCTCCACTATGTCGAAGAAGTCGAAGTTCATTCCATTGCCCGAGAACTGGGTGCTGTTGCCCTGGTTGAGTTCGTACAGCACGAGGGCCGAAACGGAGTGCTTGCCGAAGGTGTTGGAATAGGAGATTTCCGGACGGAGTATGGTCTGCCATATCCTCTGAGTCCCCATGTTGAGGTTGCCTGTCTCCAAGGCGTTGGAACACATTTTCGGCTCCTTGTCGAAGGTTTTGGCCATAAAGTTCCATCCCATGACCTTGTATCCGTAGGCGAAGGTCTTGGTGGTGATGTCACGGTAGTCCCAGCTGTAGCTGAGGGCGGCGCGAAGGCCTTTCAGGAATGGCGCGTTGTACTGGATCTTGCCCAGGGTCTCCACCTTCATCGTGCGTGTCTTGGAATAACCGCTGTTCTTGGCTCCATAGACGGCGTTCGCAACGAAAGCGTCGCTGGTGCGCATTCCGGAAGTAGCCATGCCCTTGTACTGGGGAGAAGTGTCCATTTCGTAGGTCTGGGGGACAAACGGCAGGGCGTACATGAGGCAGAAAGGCACCGTACCGCCGAGCTCTCCGTTTGCGAAGGACATCACGCCGGGCTGGTTGTAATCCTGTATCATCAGGCCCAGGTTCAGGCTTATGGTCAGGTTCCTGGTAGGCTTCGCATCCACGTTGGAGCGGATGTTGGTACGGTTGTTATAATGGTCCTCGAGGAATCCGTTCTGGTTCTGGAAGGCTCCGCTTATGTAGTAGTTCACCCTGCTGTTGCCTCCTGAAACGGAGAGGTTGTGCTGGTGGGTGAGGGTGGTGCGGAGCATGGGGTCTATCCAGCTGGTGTTCTCGATTCCGTCGGTGAGGTCGCCGTTGTTGACAAGAGCGATGTCGGCCGCCGTAAAGAAGGGCGTGGTCTCCTCGAGGGCATATCCCTTGGACACCTGGTCCAGCTGGTAGGCGAGGTTGTAGTACTTCATGTACTGCTCGCCGTTCATCATCTTGGGCAGCATGGTAGGGGTGGAAAGCACCACTCTGCCGGAATAGCTCACCGATGCCGAGCCTTCGTCTCCACGCTTTGTGGTGACAAGCACTACGCCGTTCGCGCCCTTCATTCCATATACTGAGCAGGATGCGGCATCCTTCAGTACGGAAATACTTTCGATATCGGCGGGGTTGACCGTGTTCATGTCCCTTTCTATGCCATCTACCAGCACCAGCACCGTACCGGCATCATTGTAGGAGGAATATCCTCTCACAAGGATGGATACCTGGTCGGAACCGGGCTGTCCCAGGGACTGCTGGGTGATGACTCCCGGCAGCTTTCCGACTATGGCCTGGGAAGTGTTGGTCACCGTGACTTTCTTGAGCTCGGTGTTGGATACTGCGGAAACGGAGCCCGTCATGTGAATCTTCTTCTGTGCTCCGTAACCGACTATGACCACCTCGTCGATGTAATCGCTGTTGTTCTTCATGACGATGTCTATGACGCTGCGGCCGGCAACGGGGACGGTTTCGGTATTCATGCCAAGACAGGAGAATTCAAGCGACTGGCCTTCGGAGGCTACCCTGATGGTGTATGCTCCTGCGCCGTCGGTGGTCGTGCCCGTCTTGGTGCCCTTGACCAGGACTCCGACTCCTGGAAGGGGAAGCCCGTCCTCGTCGGTAACATGTCCTTTCACCGTGCTTTGTGCCAACGCAGGCACAGCGGACAGCACCGTCAGGACGAGGGCCAAAAGGCCTCCTCTGGAAGCGAAGTCCGTGAATGAGTGAAATTTGGCTTTCATTAGCGTTATAATTTAGTTGTATTATCCAATACCCCAAAGTTACTTTATATAGCGCCTTCTTTTTGCGGAAAAAACGCAAAATTATATTCAAATACCGCAATTCAGACTGCGATATTCCTTTGGAGACATTCCGTAGAACTTCTTGAAAGTCCGGGAGAGATTGTTGCTGTCCAGGAAGCCCGATTCCATGGCTATGTCCATGAGTGGCCTGTCGGTCGAAAGCAGCAGGCGGGCGAAGCAGTCCAGACGGCAGCTTATGAGATACTGGTAAATGGTCGTGTCCATTTCGTTCTTGAAACGCAGTTCGAGGTTCCTTCTTGACATTCGCGCGCACGCGAGAATGTCCTGCATTCCAATGTCGGAAGCGAAATTCTCCTCTATGAAGGACACTACTTTCGCGACGGCTGCATCCTTGATGTCATGCCTGTCGGTGGACTTCCTCCGGACTATCTGCCGGGGCTTTATCACAACGGTGAAAGGCTCTTTGCTGCCGCTTTGCATGCGCTCTTCCAGCATCTGGCAGGTGCGGTAGCCGCCCTGTTCTACATCCAGTTCTATGGACGAAATGGGAGGGTCCGATATTTCGCAGAAAAGGTCGTCGTTGTCCACTCCCAGCAGGGCCAGGTCGGTGGGAATCTGTATGCCTTCAGTCTTGCATATTTCGGATATGAAAAGGGCGTGAGCGTCGTCGCAGCAAAAAAGCGCCACGCTCTTTGGAAGAGTTCGGAGCCAGGCGGTTACCTCTCGCCGGGCCTCGTTCTCCGGCACGTCTATCAGCATGGTCGACAGGCTGCCGCCGGCCTCTGAAACCCTCTCCGAAAAGCCCTGCAGCCTCTCCTCGGACCACACCACGTTCCGGACCCCGTAGTAAGCGAAGTTGGTGAACTGCCTCTTTATGAAAAAATCTGCGGCGATTTCGCCCGTCCCTATGTAATCCCCCGTAAGGTTGGAATAGTCCTTGCTGCGGCTGCGATAGTTCTGCAGCACTATGGGGATGCCCAGTTTCTTCAGCAGGGGAGCGCGGCTGCTGTTCCAGCGGCCTATGATGCCGTCGGCCTGCCATTTGCGAGCCCAGCGCAGGATGTGCTGTTCCCCGTTCTCGTCCCAACTGTACCAAGAGGGCATGCGGTAGAACTGCCACGGCCCTTTTTCATGGGAATAGCGGACGATTCCGCGCAGCAGCTTGCGGTCGAATTCGCTGGCGCAGTCAATGAGCAGGATGACCTTTCTCATAGCCTTCTGTGTGCGTCTATTCCTGCTCCCACGACCCCTGCGTCTCCGCCGAGAGCGGCCTTGGCGATGCGCAGTTTCTTGGAGGTGGAATCGCAGATGAAGCGTCTCATGAATGTTTCCGCCTCTTCGAGGAACAGGTCCGAAGACTGTATCACCGAACCTCCCAGGACCACTATGTCGGGGTCGTCCATGTTCACAGTCCAGCTGAGGGCGAATCCGAGGGCCAGGGCGAATTCCTTCCATACCTTGCATGCGTCAGGGTCGGAGCGCCTTGCAAGGTCGGCTATTTCCTTGCCGGAGCGGGAGATGCCCGTGAGTTTTTCATACATTCTCTGTATGCCCGTTCCGGACACCCAGTCTTCTATTATTCCGTCGCGGTAGGGGGCCGTCCATATTTCTCCGGCATTGTCCGCAGCGCCTCTGACCACCTTCAGAGAGACCACCAGCGCCGCTCCGAGTCCCGTGCCTATGGTTAGGCCGAGCACCCTGTCATAGCCTTTCCCCGCCCCGGCGGCCGCTTCTCCGAGTATGAGGGCGTTGGCATCGTTGTTCAGGAAAACCGGCAGCCCCGTATCCTCAGAGAGCCTCTTGCAGATAGGGAAATACTGCATGGAAGGCAGGTTGTTGCAGTCCAGGGTCATTCCCCTGTCTATGTCTATGGGACCTGTGGAGCCTATGCCTATGGCTGCGGTCGAGCGGTTGCGCGTGCCCTCGACAAGGCGGACTATCCTGCTGTATATTTCCTCTCCTGTGGCCGTCATCGCGTCGGTGGGAAGGGAGGCAGTATAGCCGTCGATTTCCCCTCCGGGAAGTATCCGGGCCGCCCTTATGTTGGTGCCTCCGAGGTCTATTCCTATGGTATTCATGGCAGTTTTAATATATAATCGGTGCTAAATTAGTAAAAAAAACGAATTTTGGCTATATTTGCAGGCTATTTTTGCACAATGGGACTTTTGATTTCATATTTGCTGCTGGCCATACTGGTATCGTTCCTCTGCTCTTTGCTGGAGTCGGTGCTTATGTCTTCGCCCATTTCCTACCTCACCATGAAGGCCGAGGAAGGGGACAGGAACGCCTCCCTGATGCTGAAAATGAAGTCGGACATGGACAGGCCCATAGCCGCCATACTGTCCCTCAACACCATAGCCAATACCATAGGCGCGGCCGGAGTCGGCCGTCAGGCCACCATACTTTTCGGCAGCGAAATGTTCGGCGTGGTCTCCGCCGTAACCACCATACTGATACTGCTTTTCGCCGAGATAATCCCCAAGAACATAGGCTCTGCCAAGTGGAAGCACCTGCTGTGGCTCTCCAGGGTCATGAAGGTGCTCATCTATATCCTCTATCCTCTTGTAATCCTTATCGAATGGCTGTCCAAGAAGGTCTCTCCCGATGACGAGGACGACCAGAGCATCAGCCGCGAGGAAGTCTCGGCCATGGCCAACATAGGGGAGGAGGAAGGCGTTTTCGACAAGAGCGAGAACAAGGTCATACAGAATATCATAAAGCTCGACGACATAAAGGCTTATGACATAATGACTCCCCGCGTGGTCTCCGCCATAGCTCCGGAGTCCATGACGCTCAAGTCTTTCTACAAGGAAAGGCAGCTGTCCCACAATTCCAGGATTCCGCTCTACAGCGATTCCCCCGAATTCATAACCGGCTATGTGCTGCGCTCCACCGTGCTTGAGAATCTGGCCGAGGACAAGTTCGGCATGACCCTGGGCGACCTCAAGAGGGACATAGCGGCCTTCAACGAGGATGTCTCCGTCAGCGACATCTGGCAGGCCCTGCTCCGCAGCAAGGACCAGATATCCATCGTCATCGACGACTATGGCTGTTTCCAGGGCATAATCACCCTTGAAGACATAATTGAAACCGTTCTCGGAATGGAAATCATAGACGAGAGCGACACGGTGACGGACATGCAGCAATATGCCCGCGAGAGATGGGAGAGGAGGCAGAAGCAGTACAAGCAGATAACACTTCCGGATGACGAATGATTTGGCTTTTTGCTTACATTTTTTTATCTTTGGAGGCTTTTAACCAATGATTATGAAGAAATATCTATATCTTATTCCGGTTATGGCCGGACTTATTTGTCTGAATTCCTGCACGATGGGGCTTTTCGGAGACACCCCCGGCCAGTTCAGCGCCGAGCAGGAGACCTATTCGTTCTCGGCGGCTGTCCAGGACGTTACGGTGAAATTCAATTGCGACAAAATGTGGAGTGCGTCGCTTTCTGACGGTTCCTGGGCAAAGGTCATCAAGGAGACCATAGAAGAAGACAATGTCTCGGCCGGAGTAGTGGTGAGGGTCGCCTTCAACGGGAGTTCTTCAGAACGCAAGGACAAGCTCGTTGTCACCAGCGGCAGCAAGACCCTCGAGGTGGAACTTGTGCAGAAGCCGGTCGGCTCTTTCATTTCGGCTACCACCATATCATTGGACAAAGGTCCCCAGACCGTTACCCTCCAATCCGTTTCCGCATGGAAGATTGTCGCCAACGACGCCCCATGGCTTGTTATAGAGCCCTCGTCCGGTCTTGTCGGCAGATACACCATCAGCTTTGCGGCAAAGGACGGAGGAAAAGAAGTCTATGAGCCCCGCAGCGCTACCGTCAACCTCGTCTATGACAATGCCACCATGCCGCTGACCGTCACTGAAAGCGCTATTGACGCTATAATACTTCCCGAAGACGAGTCCATGGTGGACAATACCATAAGGCTCGGCAATGTCGAGGGCAGCTTCTCCATCACGGTGGATGCGAACGTGGATTATTCCGTGTCCGTATCTAAGGACTGGCTCAAGTACAGGGACCGCACTACCAAGGCGATGGAAGAGTCCGTCCTAAGCTTCGACTATTCTTCCAATACCCTCCAGGAGGACAGGGAGGCCGTCATAAAGATTGCCGCCAAGGACAATCCCGACCTGGTGCAGGAAATTACCGTCGTGCAGAGCGGCTATGACCCGGCGATTGAAATAAAGGTGCCCGGACTGTATGGGGCCAGTGATTCCGACACCTTCATCTATGACGAGACCCGCCATCAGACGAGCCGTCATTACATGGATACATATCTGACTTTCCGCATCATGGATCCTGCCGAAGGCACCGTGCTGCAGGTCGCCGGATACAGTTCTGACATGCGTGAGGGCGAAACCGCCTCTCTTGCCATCCTTTCTGACCTTTCAATGGCACCCCTCCGCAAGGTTGCGACCCTGCTTGCCGCCAAAGACGGATTGGCCTGGTTCAAGTCCTCGGACGATACTGTCATCATAATCAAAATCTGAGTTCCATGAAAAAGTTCATTCTCACCATATCGGCTGCTGCGGCAGTGGTCTGTGCCTATGCAATTCCCGCCAAGAGAGGCCCCATAACCGTGACCCAGCCTGACGGCAGCACCATCACCATCCTGATAACCGGCGACGAGTTCTCGCACAAGGTGACCGATCTTTCCGGAAATGTCCTCACATCCGACGAGAACGGCTTCTATCGCAGGGCCGTGATGAGAGGTCCCGCTCCGACAGCCAAGCAGATGAAGATGAGAAGCCAGGTCAAGGAAATGCGCAGGGTCTCCCGTGCCAATACTTCGCAGAACAAGGGCGTAAAGCACATTCCCGTGCTTCTTGTCAACTTCGCCAACAAGAAGTTCTCCATCAGCAATCCCCAGACGGCATTCACCAACATGCTCAACCAGGACGGCTACAGGGACAATGGAGGCACCGGTTCCGTCCAGAACTTCTATGTTGACAATTCCGACGGGCAGTACACCCCCGTGTTCGATGTCTATGGCCCTTATACCGTGTCCAAGAACTACAGTTACTACGGAGGCTCCAGCGGTACCGAGAACCCTGAACAGTGCCTGGACGAGGCCTGCAAGCTGGCTGATTCCGATGTCGATTTCTCCCAGTACGACCATGACGGGGATGGAATCGTGGACATGCTGCTTTTCTATTATGCAGGATATAACCAGGCCGAGGGTGCATCCAATACGATATGGCCGCACCAGTGGTCCCAGCAGTACAGCAGCTATGCCGACAACAAATATGACAATACTAAGATAGGCAATTACTTCTGTACTTCGGAACTCAAGGGCACAAGCGGTACATCCATGTGCGGAATCGGCACCACCTGCCATGAGTTCGGCCACTCACTCGGCCTTCCGGATTTCTATGATACGGACTACGAGACCAACGGTCAGAGCAACGCCGTGCTCGACTTCTCCACCATGGACAGCGGCGCATATCTGAATAACGGATGTACTCCTCCGTATTTCGGAATAGAAGAGAGGATCATGCTCGGATGGATATCCTCCACTGCCATAAAGGAAGCTCCCCGGTCCGGCAGTCTCAGCATCCCTCCCGTGTATGAAAATATTGCCTACAAGACCTCTACTTCCATGACTGACGAGTACTTCCTGTATGAGTATCGCGACGGCACGGGATGGGACAAGTACCTGCCCAAGGGAATGGTGGTCTATCATGTTGACAAATCGACCCGCCAGGTCAAAATCAAGGACGAATACGGTTACACTCGCACCGTGACAGCCGGCCAGCTCTGGAACGACTGGGAGTCCTACAATGCCATCAACGAGAACGGCTCCCATCCATGCTATTATGTTGTTCCCGCCCCGGACCCTGAAAATGTGAAGTACAAGCAGGAGTATTGGTCCGGTTACGGATATTATTATGCAGGCGAAATGAGCGAAATCCCTTTCCCAGGCTCCATGAAAGTGACTACGTTCAGGCCCAAGGACTGGAACGGAGTCTCCGCCGACTTTGAATTCAGGAATATAGCCGTTTCCGGTGGTTATGCAACAATGGCCATATATCAATACGGAGGTTCGGAAGACCCCGGCGTGTCCGACGACCCCGTATCCACCGATCCCGACCCGCTCCCCGACTGGGGCTTCAACTACATAGTTCCTTCCGAGGCTTACAGCGTAGGAGAAAGGCTGGAACTGAAGGTCCGCATGGCCGGAGATGCCAAATACAAGGAGGTGGTCTGGTATATGGATGACAAGAAGGTCTCCACTCCCGTCACCCTGTCCGAAGGCCGCCATGTCATCATGGCCGAGGTTACCTTGTCCGACGATACCGTGGAGCTTATCGAAATGGTGATAAACGTCGGGAGGACCCCTGCAAGCCAGTAGTGCTTCGTGCCCTATTGAATTATTATCCCGGACTCCTTTGGCAGGGGCCCGGGATTTCTATATATGCAGAAGTTAGTGTGTGAAATGTGCTTTACTGTGCTGGCTCTTCTTGGGAACCGCTCGAAGGCTGCTCCGCTGCGGGAGTCTCCGTATAGTAGTTTATTAGCCTGATTATGAGGTCATTGAGCTTCTCGACCTGGTAGTCTCCCACGGAGGCTTCTATATGGTCGTTGCCCACTCCGCTGTCATTGGTTATGAATACGTATGTGGCGTTCGTAGCGATGGAGAACATCCTGAGCAGGGCCTCGGTACTCTTCTCTATTCCGCTGGCGGAAATAGGTATGAGCTTTATGCCGTTCTGGGCATAAATGCGGATGGATTTGTGGAGGCTTTCTATAATTGCAGGGTCGTCATGGGCAGGAGCGTCCAGGAGCATGAATGCCAGACGGGTCATGGCCTCTGAACTCCAGCTGAGTTCCTGGATAGAAGCCTCAAGTGCGGAGTGCACCGCCTCGGGATAATCTCCGCCTCCGTCAGCGTTCTGGGCCTCGATGAAATCCCTTGTGACCGAAAGCTCGTCGTTGAAGTTGGAGGTGCGGGTCAGGTAGTCGTCGCCCTCATCCCTGTAGAACACTGCTCCGGTGCGGATTTTCATGCCGGACTGGCTTTCCATTACCTTTTTTATGATGCTGACCATGTCGCTCTTGAGGAACATTATCTCATCCGCCATGGAGCCGGTGGCATCCACTATGAAGGCTATGTCTGCCGCATATTGGGTACTGATGGGACTGATTGTATATACATTGGTCTTGACCTCGTCGTCCTGGAACCATGTGACCGCGGGTATCTCTTCCATGGTCTTTCCGGCAATGGCCAGGGAAAGTCCTGAGGAGGCATATTTGCCGTCGTAAAGGCCTGTCCAGCATTCGGCTCTTCCGTGGTTGTCAGTTTTGGTAGTCCAGATGGCTGAGCCGTCCCTGAGGAGCTCCACCTTGGCTCCGCATACGGGAACGCCGTCCTCGTCCACGGCCTTGACGGCGACTCTGCCGTCAGTATAGAAGCCCCAGTCGCCGGTCATGTCCTTGAAATCTCCTTCAGCCAGCTTGCTCCAGAACTTCCAATTGTCGAGGTCATTCCATTCGCCTGCCGTGACTATTCCGGAGGCATCTCCGCCGCCCTGGCCGTTGCCGCCGTCGGAATACGCCGCTTCGGCATCCATGGGGTAGGCTCCTCCGCGCGAGTCGAAAGAAGCTGCGGAACCGGCCTTCATGCAAGAAAAAGCCAGGGCCGAGGCTGATGCCAGGGCTCCGGCTATGATGATGGTGTGTACAAACTTTGTCATAAGCATCGTTCAATCATTCAGACTATAAGATGCAAAGACAAAGCGGAATGTTGCATCAGATTTCGCTTCTTTTGACGAATTTGTCCGGCAGCGGCATCCCATATACGGACTCGCGGAGGAATGCGGTGAATTCGCCTATGTCCGCAATGCGGTCCTGGGCTTCCACGTCCAGAATCTCCCCGATGGCGACCCTCACCCTCTTGCCTCCTTTGTTGATGCCTTCACGGCAGAGACGGGTCAGTCTCACTTTCCAGTCAATCAGGCCCAAAGCATAGTAATAGAGGGAGTTGCGGTCGAAAAACCTGACGGGCACAATGGGCACTCTCAGTTTCTTTATGATCTTGACGACGGATTCCTGCCACTGCCTGTCCCTTATGGACATTTCCTTGAGGCTGAGGTCGGAAACAGCTCCGGAAGGGAATATCCCGAGGGGATGGCCGTCGCGGACATGCTGCATGGAAAGGCGTACGCCCTGGAGGCTTTCCCTGGTCGGGGCCGATTTCTCGTTGCCGGTAGGGGTGACGGTGATGAAACTGGGGCTGAAGGCCTTGAGATGGCCCAGCAACTTGTTGACCATCACCTTGTAGTCGCTCCTGAAGGTGCCGAACATGTCCACCAGGATGAGGCCGTCCACACCTCCGTACGGGTGGTTGGCTATTGTGATGAAAGGACCTTCCGGAAGATGGAGAAGCCTGTCGTAATTGCCTATCTGATAGTCTGTCTTGAGGTATTGGAGGGTGTGCGTTGCAAACTCCTTCCCCTCGTGCATGGAATTGTCCTCATAGACCTTGGACAGTGCGTCCAGGGAGGTAATCCGGCACAGAGCCTTGTATAGGATGGCGCCGCCCTTGCCGTTGAAAACAGGGGCCAGCTTGCGTGCGTCCTCGAGGCTGAGAAGTGCCATCGCTACTTGTCTTTGTCCTTGCGCAGAGGCTCCAGGGCCGCGAAGTACCTGGCATCCTTGAACAGGCTGACGAGGTATGCCACCAGAAGGACCACCAATATCACTATCGCGATGTAGTCCAGAATCTTGAATGTAATCTCATGTCCGAGGACCGTGGTGGTCAGGGCGTAGTCCCTGATGGCGGGGACATAGATGAACAGCAGTCCGGCCAGGGCGATTATGATTCTCAGTTCGGTAGGGCCCATCTTCGCGTAGGTAAGCTTGAACTCGCCCTTGAGGTGGGAATTGATATAGACATATACCGAGAGCATGAGGTACGCGGCCAGCACCATCAGGGCTATCTCAAGGTTCATCAGGGGGGATAGGCCGAAACCTGTGAACATCAGGGCCTCGTTGATGCAGTCCACGTTGTGGTCCAGGAAGAAGCCGTATCGGGGCCTCTGCTGGTTGCGCACCCTGGCTATGGTCCCGTCGAGGGAATCTCCGAACCAGTTGACTGCCAGGCCGAAAACCGACAGCCACAGCCAATTGATGCTGTAATTGGACAGTACGCATCCGAGGCAGATTATGACCGCGCCGAGGAATCCCGTGAATGTCATCATGTCGGAAGTCACCCGGCGGGGGAGCCGTTCCGCTATCCATATAAGGGCTTTCTTCTCCGCCGCATTGAGCAGGGAAGTCTGTATTCTGACCGCTTGTTTCTGAGTCTCCATATCTTCTATTATTGTCTTACTATTATCTTAGCAAACCTTAGATTTGCAGTTTAGTTTTCTGTATCAAGGTTTGTACGACAAAAATAGTAAATTTATGCCGATATTGAAAGTTTAACTAAAGGACAATGGAGCCGGGCGGTTCTCAATCTCTGCAAATGGGTAAGACCCGAG
>JAFVCK010000075.1 GCA_017479265.1 Bacteroidales bacterium
AGAATTAAAAAGCATAGACCCACCGCCAAGTCGGGAGGTAATAAGAAAACAACCGGAACTCCTTTCAGGGGCTCCGGTTGTTCTATCGGGATGCCCTGTTTTGCAATGGTGTAGCTTAGTTTTCTTCAACTTTAGGAGCTGACAGGCGCAAGATTTCCTTCTGCGTTTCATCGGCCACATAGGTTGTCAGGTCATCTACACTGGGCAGGTTCACCATGTACTTCTGCACAAAGATATTTTGATCCAGGCCTGCCGTAGCATATTTGACCAACGTATCGCCCTTGCCTGTACATAGGAGAATACCATCCGGAGGGTTATCATCCTGTTGCTTTAACTCGTACTTGTAGTAATTGTGGTACGTATTCATTTGAGATGCATATTCATGGCGGAAACGATCAATCTTCACATCAACAATCACATGGCATTTGAGGATACGATGGTAGAAGATAAGGTCTGCCTTGAAGTAATCCTGGTCAATAAGGATACGTTTCTGACGAAACTCAAAGCAGAAACCATTCCCCAATTCCAATAGAAAATCCTTAAGGTTGCTGACAATCGCCTCTTCAAGATCACTTTCAGTCCATTTGTCTTTTCTCTCCAGCCCCAGGAACTCTAACGCTACGGGCTCGTGAAGGACATCGGCCGGAGTTAATTGGACCGCCTGCTGTTTCACCATGGCAGACAAGGCCGCTTTATTCTTAGAGAGTCCGCTCCGTTCAAAATATAACGAGCTAATCTGTCTGTCAAGTTCTCTGTTTGACCAGCTGCCTTTAATGTTCTCAATTTCATAGAAGGCCCTCTTTACAGGATCTTCTATCAGCGAAATCAAGCTCAAGTTGGAGTAGGATATTCTATTGAAAAGCATCTTTGCCGGAAGCATCCATTCCGTAGTTTCAGGAGATTCGGCGGACGTCCGCCGAATCTGTTCGACGCCCAATTCGGCGGACGTCTGCCGAATTACTGACGCGCTATTTGTAAGGTATCCCGCCACTTCATTTCCAAGTTGCGGATATACAGAATATAGCCGTCTGAATTCGCGGAATCGACGTTCTGTAAGCCCTTTTTTCTTAACACGTATTTCAAGATTCTTAAGAAGCTTCTCTCCATACGCTGCGCGGTCCTCCCCATGCTGCTCAAACTCTACAATATAGTATCCTATCAGCCAATTCCTTGCAG
The DNA here is from genome assembly GCA_017479265.1 of Bacteroidales bacterium. Taxonomy (GTDB): domain Bacteria; phylum Bacteroidota; class Bacteroidia; order Bacteroidales; family UBA932; genus Cryptobacteroides. The sequence goes on from JAFVCK010000075.1 coordinate 1,177, forward strand.
TCAGGGCAAGGTTGACCGCGTGGGCGGCTTGTGCCTGCAGGGTCTCATGGACCGCGTTGATATTCTGTACTAACGACTCAAAATTCATAACTCACAGTTCATATTTTCGCGAATATACACAATTATTCCGGCACATTCAAATCCTTGTTAACCTTATAGGCTTCTTGCCCAGATTCCTCGCCTTGCAAAGGCAACTTCCACGCCCCCGGCCCTCTGTGTCAAGCCAATGTGAGTAGGGTCTCGGGCCAATATAAAAGAAAGCGGGCAGATTGCTCTGTCCGCTTTGGCTCCCCTTGTAGGACTTGAACCTACGACCCCCTGATTAACAGTCAGGTGCTCTAACCAACTGAGCTAAAGAGGAATGTTCCCTACTTCTTTCGTTTCGGGATTGCAAATATACGCACTTTTTTTGAGACCGCAAATTTTTTTGCTAAAAAATCGCAAAAATTATGAAGCTGTTTTGAAATGGTTGCCGAAATTTTATATGAGCCATTTTCGAGTCAGCTTCAAATCCGAAGAGGGCGCGAAGCAGTGGCTTCGTAACCGATGAGGATGCAGAAGATGGCCGGAAAGGGCCATAGAAAATGAGAGCAATTATTTCAAAACAGCTTCTATATCAGTCCGAGCAACTTGCTTCTGGACAGCAGGCAGGCACCGAGGGCTCCTGCCTTGCTGCCGAGCTTGCTCAGGCGCACCGTCGTGTCCTTGCTCACCATGTTGAGGGAATGCTTGTTGATGGCGCCCTTGATGGGGAGCAGCAGGTAGTCGCGGGTGGCAGCAAGACGGCCTCCTATTACGACCAGTTCAGGATTGAAAATGTTGATGATACCTGCTATGGCCTTGCCCAGCGTGCTGCCTATCTCTTCAATGACTTCTATAACCAGCACATCCTCGGCCAGGGCGGCCTCCACAATGTCGTCCACGGTGATTTCCTCGCCCTTTTCGTACTTGGGGGAGAGCAGGGAACTGCGTCCGCTGGCGAGCTTCTCGCCTATGATACGCTGTACGGCGGAGGCCGAAGCGCCGGTCTCAAGGCATCCCAGCTTGCCGCACTTGCACAGCACATCGTTGTTAAGTATGGGGAAATGGCCGATTTCACCGGAAAATCCGGACTTGCCGTAATAGAGCCTGCCATCCACTATCATGCCCATTCCAAGGCCCCAGCTGACATTGAAGAATATGATGTTCTTCTCGTTGCTGCACCCTGTCACGAACTCGCCGTAAGTCATTGCACGCGAGTCGTTTTCAATGGTAACATGTATGCCCATGCCGGTGGAAAGCACCTCAGTGAGAGGCATGTACTCTCCGACCATGTAGGTGAAACTGTAGCCAGAGCCGGAGTTGACGCGGCCCGAGAGGTTGAACCCGCAGGTCACCACCTCGGACATCTCGATGCCGGAGTGGCGGATTTGCTCCTTCACCAGGTCGCACAGGGCGTGGAATGACTCGGCCGTATTCGCCAGCTCAAAGGGAATATTTTCGTGGAAGTCCACGATATTCCCCTTGAAGTTGGTGATAATCAGAGATATGCTCTTTCTTCCGACATCCACGCCGGCGAGATATCCGGCCCTCGGGTTGAGGCCGAAGATGCTTGGTCTGCGGCCTCCCGAAGTGCCTTGTTTGCCCATATCCTCAAGAAAACTTTCCTCTATCAGCTCTCCCACCAGTTTGGTTATGGTAGGAATGCTGCAGCTGAGTTCCTTGCTGAGTTCGGCTATGCTCCAGTCATCGGCTATGCACAGTCCAAGGATCTGTTTCTTGATGTCGGCATTCTTGCCGTCAATGTTGCCGGAAAAATGTGTCATGTCTATTTCTTTTTCCAATAAGCTTCAATCTCTTCGAGGGTCATGCCGGTAGTCTCAGGCATAAGCCTCCACATAATCAGCAGGTAAGGTATGCACATAATGGCAAATGTGAGGAATGTTCCTGCCGGGGTGAGAGTCTCGAGCATCCAGGGAGTGAGCTGGCCGATAAGGTAGGTACCCACCCAGAGAGCCATTCCGGCAATGCTCATGGCAAGGCCGCGGACCCTGTTGGGATACATCTCGGACAGCAGCACGAACACCACTGCGCTGATGGAGATGGCGGTGCTGAACACATAGAGCAGGAAGAATGCGAGAAGGAAGCCGTTGCCAAGGCCCAGCTCCGCACCCTTGAAGAAGTACAGCGATATGGCCAGCAGGCACACTATCATGGCGGATACTCCCCAGTAAACCAGCTGTTTGCGGCCTACCTTGTCTATGATGACGGTAGCGATGATGGTAGTGAGGAAGTTGACAACGCCCACGAGCACAGTAGAGAGCAGGGAAACGTCGCCTGTCATGCCGGCATCCTCGAATATCTTGGGACCGTAGTAGAGAACGGCGTTGACACCCATGAACTGGCCCAGTATGGCGATGGCGCAGCCGATGAGGACGGCCTTGAATATGCCGGGCTCAAGGAGCTCCTTCCAGTTGGCCTTGACCTCGCCCTTGATGGATGCGAGGGTGTCGTCGGCCTGGCGGGAAGCCTCTTCGTCGGTGATGTATATCCTTTTGAGAATGGCGGCAGCTTCGGCTCCGCGTCCCTTGACCAGCAGCCAGCGGGGACTCTCGGGAATGAAGAATATCACCACGAGGAATATCACGTCGGGAATGAGGTTGCATCCGAGCATGCCCCTCCAGTATTCGGAGTTGAACATATCGGTCATGGTGGAACCGCTAAGGCTCTCATCTACATTCTTGTATATCACGAAGTTGACGAGGTATGCGAGCAGGAAGCCCAGGGTAATCATGAGCTGGTACAGGGCCACGAGGGTGCCTCGTTTGCTGGCCACTGCCACCTCGGAGATATACATGGGGGATACGATGGATACAACACCTATTCCGAAGCCTCCGAACATGCGGAAGATTACGAGCTGGGTGAAATCGCCGGCCAGGGCGCATCCCAGTGCGGAAATGCTGAACATGATGGCGGCGATGAGCATTGTTTTCTTGCGGCCTATACCGTCGGAGAGGACTCCGGCGCAGAGCACGCCTATAATGGAACCTATAAGGGCGCAACCTACATACCAGCCTTCCTGGGCTACGCTGAGGGCGAACTGGGTGGTGACGGCCTTGGTGGTACCTGAGATAACGGCCATGTCATATCCGAACAGTATTCCGCCGACGGCGGCAACCACTGCGAGGAACACGACGTATCCCATATTGACATTCTGTGACTTTGCCATAACTATTTGATATTGAAGTACTCTTTATATCTGTCGTAGAGATGTCCTGCCTGCAGGTAGGCGGAATTGGGGCTGAGGAAGTGGGAGAACTCGAAGGTGATGGCCTTGTCGTATCCGCACCTCTTGGCAGCCTCGAGCTTCATGCGCAGCTTGTCGAACTTGATGGGGAGGAACTTGATGGGCATGTCGCGGTCGAAGGTCTCGGCGTTGGTCCAGCACTGCATTCCGTAACGGTCCGCAAGCTTCTTGTTGACGGTGAAGAATGCGTCGAGCTCGTCGTAGTCAATGTGTCCGTCCTGGAATGCGCAAGCGTCCACGAACTCATGGATACCGTCGAAGATTTCGTTCCACTCCTTCTCGTGCTGTGCCACTGAAACGCCTTCTTCCTTTGAAAGCGCTCCTCCGGAGGCGGCCACGGCCTTCTTTCCGTCTATCCAGGGGGATATGAAGGTGGGCAGTCCGCCGGAAATCTCCTTGCACTGGCGGCCCATGGTCCTGAAGGACTCTATGGCTCCCTTGGTGGCGCGGGAAATCTCGCCGCTGATGTACCATCCGCCGAAGGAATCGTACTTGCTGCCATAGTTCTCCCAGATTTCGTCGATGACATACTTGTTGGCCTCGACTTCATAACTCATATCGCCTGTGTCCCAGTACTTTCCGGAATCGTAGAGGCCGAGCCAGAACTTCATGCCGTATTTCTGGGCGAGGCGGCAGAACATGTCGATGAGGTCCACCGAAGGCTGGTATGCGCCCCTGCCGAGGAGGTATTTGGAAGGATAGGTGATGAACTTGCGGTATCCGCAGCGGATGTCGATGACGGTGTCAATGCCTATGGCCTTCATGGCTGCGAAATCCTTGTCCCACTCGGCCTCGCCCCAGTTCTGGTGGGGAATGTCGTGGGAGATTTCATCGAGGAAGGTGCCGGTGATGGGCAGGGCGTTGCCCGGCTCGACTATGAGTTTGGATTTAAGTGAATTGTCCTTTCTGGGCTCTGACTTTGCCGAAGCGGCGAGGGGGGCTGCGGCGAGGGCGGCGGCACCGAGGCCGGCCACTTTCAGGAATTCTCTTCTGTCTGACATAATTTACTTCTTGTTGAAATATTCCATATATCTGTCGTAAAGGTGTCCGGCCTGCAGGTAGGCGGACTGGGGGCTGATGAAGTGGGAGAACTCGAAGGTGATGGCCTTCTCCACTCCGCACCTCTTGGCGGCTTCAAGCTTCATTCTGAGCTTGTCGAACTTGATGGGGAGGAACTTGATGGGCATGTCGCGGTCGAAACTCTCGCAGTTGGTCCAGCTGTGTATGCCCCATTTGTCGGCGAGCATCTTGTTTACGGAAATGTAGTCCTCGATTTCATCGTAATCGTTGTATCCGTCCTGGAATGCGCAGGCATCAACGAACTCGTGTATTCCGGAGAATATCTCGTCCCAGTCGCGCATGTGCTCTTCAATCTTGGGATTCTCGCTGCGGCGCAGCTGTGCGCTCTGTGCGGAAACGCCCTTGATGCCCTCGATGATGGGGGAGATGAAGGTAGGCAGTCCGCCGGAGAGTTCCTTGCACTGCTTGCCGAGCATGCGGTAGCCGTCTATGGCATCCTTGGAGGCGCGGGAAATCTCGTAGCTGAGGTACCAGCCCTTGAAGCTCTTGTAGTGGCCGTAGCGCTCCCAGAGTTCGTCTATGATGAACTTGTTGATTTCAATCTCGTTGTTGTAAACTCCTGTGTACCAGTACTCGTCGGAGTCGTAGAGGCCTATGTACAGGGCCATGCCGTGCTTCTCGGCCAGGCGGCAGAACATGTCCACCAAGTCCACTGAAGGATAGTAGTATCCCTTCTTCAGCAGGTAGGGTGAGGGGTATGTCATGAATTTGCGAAGTCCGCAGCGGATGATGATTACCGTATCGATGCCGAAAGCCTTCATGTACTGGAAGTCGAGGTCCCATTCGGCTTCGCCCCAGTTCTGGTG
>JAFVCK010000076.1 GCA_017479265.1 Bacteroidales bacterium
CGCAGCCGATGCAGCAGGCGTGAAGTACACCGCAGGCTTCGTACACAATGTCATGAACGAGACATACCTCAAGGACCACGAGGCCCCCGAGGACATCAAGTACTTCATGTGCGGTCCTCCTATGATGGTCGGCGCTGTCAACAACCTTCTCGACAGCCTTGGAGTACAGCCCGAGAGCATTCTGTACGACAACTTCGGAGCATAAATTTGGTCAATCGGAGGGATGGCAAAAGCCGTCCCTCCGTTGTTTTTGTCAAAAAACGTAAAAATCTTTGTCGTTTTTTTTGACAAACGTCAAAGACAACAAAGCCCTGCCTATATTTGCGCCACGACAAATGCAGCAAAACATGGGCAGGAATTCGCACATACTACCAACAACAGGAGCCCCGGCAGAAAAGGCCGTGGCCTACCTTTCCTCAATCAATATTGGCTGCCGCATTCTGTGGACAATTCTTGTTCCTGCCCTGTTATGCTGCTGTACAATGTCCATTGAGAAGGAAGCGCCGAGAAAGGCGGAGGCTCCCCCGGGGAAGGCCTCCCTGGATGTGTTCTTCTTCAATGCGGACAGTCTCGGGAGGCTGGATTCGTACCAGAGAATGATATGGGACGGGGCCTTGGACATAGGAGCCGTTTCGACAAGGGGGCCCAGGCGTATATGCGTAATGGCCAATTCCTCGGATGACAGATATACATGGGCGCAGATTAATTCCTACGAGGGTCTGCAGCAGATAAATACATCCCTGTGCGAGGAGAACCCGCAGATGCCGGTAATGAGTTCAGAATGTATCAGTTCCACGGGCGAGGACTCCTCGCAGGAAATGAGACTTTCCCCTCTTCTGGCCCGGGTGCGGCTATCGTCCATTTCCTGCGATTTTCACTCAAGGCCTTACGAGGGCAGCATGCTGGAGGATGTCAAGGTGTATCTTACCAATGTCAGCGGACGCTGCTCCCCTTTCAGCCAACACTACGACAGCCCCTCGGAGATACTGAACAAAGGCCGTCTGCGGGCGGAGGACCTCGCCGGGATGAGAGCTCCCGGAATGCTGTACAAGGAGATTGAAGGCCCCGTCGGAGAGAACGTGCGCTATACGGACCTCGACCTCTACTGCTACCCGAACACGGCCCCAAGTGAGGGCATAGGCACGCCTTTCACCCGTCTTGTGATTGAAGGCAGGATAGACGGCAGGACATGGTATTATCCTCTGGACATCAACAGGGACGGCGGCTGCGGGCTGGAACGCGGGCATTGCTACAGCCTCGACGTGACCATTTGCAGAAAGGGGTCCCGGGACCCGGACACGCCCGTTCGCTCGGCTACGGCGCAGGTCTCGCTGGAGATACTGCCTTGGGAGCAAAAACCGGAAAAAACAATAAGTTATTGAAATGAAAAGTATTGAGTGTTTGATAATTCCTTTTATGCTGGCGCTTTCCTGTACCGGTGCGGGAAAGTATGCCACACTGCGGTTTGTACTGGGGGATGCCGCTCCGGCTGTGAAGTCGGAGAATCCCCCCGAAGACCGCTACGACGACATCAACCTGCTAGTTTTCAATTCAGAGGGAGAGCCGGAACTGGCAAGGTACTGGTCTTCAAGGGAAAATCCCGGAGACGGGCAGATGACCTGCAGCCTGCTTTCAGGAAGCCCGGTAACGGTGGCCGCATGCGTCAACCTCGGCTACAGGCTGGATTCGTCCTCATTGGAAGAGATGGGCTCGCTGAGGCATTACCTGGCATACCCGGACGAATACAGCCGGGGCCTGCCCATGACAGGGCTCAGGACGCTGACGGTGCCTCCTTCCGGCGGGGTCGTGACCATTCCCTTGCAGAGGATGATGGCAAGGGTCGGAGTCAGGATGGACAGGTCGCACTTGGACGGGGATGTCAAACTCAGCGTACGCAGCGTGCAGGTCGGCAACTGCCCCAAGTCCGCCCTTCTTTTCGGGCAGTCCCGCTCCGCCGGGAGCCTTGACGTGTTCGGGAGCGGATTCATAAAGGCCTGGCGCGACGCGGACCCCATGAACATAGAAAAGGGAGGAGGCCTCAGCGACATAGTGGAGGTCTATCTCATGGAGAATCTGGGAGAGGATTACGTGCCTTTCATAGAGATAAAGGCGGAGTACAATTCAAGCAAATGGCACACTCCTCCAGGGGAGTATGTCATCTACAGGTTCTATCTTGAAGGCGGAGTGGAGCGCAACAGCCGCTATCTTTATACGGTACGCCCGCGTGGAGATGCCCTGCCGGATATGGAATGGTCGGTGGACAAGTCCTGCCTTGAAGGAACGGGTTAAAGATTGTCCATGCAGCGGCGCAGGGACTCTCTCCAGTGGGGAATGCCAAGGCCGAAGGTTTCCTTTATACGGGTCTTGTCAAGCACGGAGTAGGAAGGACGGCGGACCTTGCCGGGGAACTCTCCGGAGTGGCAGGGGCTTATTTCGCAGTCCGTATGGCCGGACATTTCCGCTATGGCCTTGGCAAAGTCATACCAGCTGCACACGCCCTCGTTGCTGTAATTATAAATGGCATTCTCGCCCTTTCCTGATGACAGCACGGATAGTATGGCTCCGGCAAGGTCGCGGGCGTATGTGGGAGTGCCGGCCTGGTCGAATACCACCTTCACCTCGGGACGGGTGGCGGTAAGCTCCAGCATGGTCTTAAGGAAATTACGGCCGAATTCGCTGTACAGCCATGCGGTACGGATGATGACATAGCGGCAGCCGCTGGAGATTACGGCCTGCTCGCCATGGAGCTTGGTAAGGCCATAGACACCCGTTGGAGTACCCGTGCGGTCCTCCGTGCAAGGAGTATTGTAGGGCTCTTTGCCGAAGACATAGTCTGTGGATATATGTAGCAGCAGTCCGCCTGTTCCCGCCATGGCCTCGGCCAGATAGCCCGTAGCCCTGGCATTCAGCAGTTCCGCGGCCTCGAAGTTGTCCTCCGCCGCATCCACGTTGGTATATCCTGCGCAATTGACTATAATGTCTATCTCCTCGTCCCTGACAAAGCGGCCTATTTCCTCGGGGTCGGTGATATCCAGGAAGCAGGTGGGCCAGCCTTCGCGTTTGAGCACGTCGGAGAAGTACCATACGAAGTCTCCCGCCTCGACGCAGGCGCGGGTGGAATCGCTGACCAACTGCCTCAGGGAGCATCCGAGCTGCCCGTTGGCTCCTGTTACCAATATTTTCTTCATAGTTTTCCGTATTCAAAATCAACAGGTGCTTCGCAAAGGGCCGGGCGGTGAGTATCCTTTGCGCTGAGTATGGCCTCTTCACGGGGAATGCGCCAGTCTATGGCCAGGGCCGGGTCGAAAAGGTCTATTCCCGAATCAGCCTCGGGATGATAGAATTCGTCGCATTTGTATTGGAATACAGCCGTTTCGCTCAGGACGGCGAACCCGTGCGCGAATCCCCTGGGGATGAAAAACTGGCGGTGGTTGTCTTCCGAGAGTTCCACGGCCACGTGCCTGCCGTAAGTCGGACTCCCCTTCCTTATGTCCACTGCCACGTCGAGCACCTTGCCCCGCACGCAGCGCACCAGTTTGGTCTGGGTGTAAGGAAGCCTCTGGTAATGCAGTCCCCTGAGCACCCCGTAGGAGGAGCGGCTCTCATTGTCCTGCACGAAGTTGATATCCATCCCTGTAGCCTCCTTGAAATCCCGGGCGTTGAAACTCTCGAAAAAGTATCCCCTGCCGTCAGAGAAGACCCGGGGCTCCACTATCAGCAATCCCTCTATGTCCGTCTTTATAATCTCCATCTCAAAACTCGTCTATCTTGTCCTGTACATTGCCCTCGCGAGCCATCTTCAGCAGGTACTGCCCGTACTGGTTCTTGGCCATGGGCTCCGCGATTGAGCGCAGGCGTGCTGCATCAATCCAGCCCTTGCGAAAGGCTAGTCCCTCGAGGCAGGCCACCTTCAGGCCCTGCCTTTTCTCTATGGTCTCTATGTAATTGGTCGCTTCGGAAAGGCTGTCGTGGGTGCCTGTGTCAAGCCAAGCAAAGCCGCGCCCGAGGGTCTGCACCTTCAGCTGTCCCGATTTCAGAAACTCCTGATTGACAGTCGTTATCTCCAGTTCGCCGCGTGCGCTGGGCTTGATATGGGAAGCCACGTCCACCACCCTGTTGGGGTAGAAATACAGGCCCACCACGGCATAGTTGGACTTGGGCTTTTCCGGCTTTTCCTCTATGCTGAGGCAGTTGCCTTCGCTGTCGAACTCGGCCACTCCGTAACGCTCGGGGTCGCTGACCCAATAGCCGAAAACAGTGGCCTTGCCCCCCTGCTCGGCAGTCTGCACAGCTTCCCGGAACATGCCGGTCATGCCGCTGCCATGGAAGATATTGTCTCCCAGAACAAGGCATACGCTGTCGTCTCCGATGAAATCCTTTCCTATGATGAATGCCTGGGCGAGGCCGTCCGGGGAGGGCTGTTCGGCATATTCGAAGCGCACTCCGAAGTCGGAGCCGTCACCAAGGAGGCGGCGGAAGCCGGGCAGGTCCTGGGGCGTGGAGATAATCAGGATTTCCCTGATGCCGGAGAGCATCAGTACGGAAATCGGATAGTACACCATGGGCTTGTCATAGACGGGGAGCAGCTGCTTGCTGACCCCCTTGGTTATCGGATAGAGCCTTGTCCCCGACCCGCCTGCCAATACGATTCCTTTCATATAAGAACATATAATCATACAAAAATAATGGTTTTTCCGGAAATATACAACCGCAAGGCGACAGATGGGGGTCTCAGGGGGAAACCTTTCCCCCTGTAATGAACAGCCCCTCCGGGGCAAATATACGGAAAATCACATCATGCTCGGAGCCAAAGGCGACAGATGGGGGTCTCAGGGGGAA
>JAFVCK010000077.1 GCA_017479265.1 Bacteroidales bacterium
ATCACTTCGACGGAACTGTCCGTCACTTCCTCTTTCCCCAATATATAAGGTGCTGAGTTGAGCGTCCTACCGCGGCAGGGGTTAGCTCAATCGGACTCCAAATTGCGCTTCACGCAACACGAAGTCCTATAACATTAGGTATAATTTTAAAAATAAATACTAGATTTGTACCCGATTAGGTATAATTTGCAATGATGTTGTCCGAGCATATCAAAGAAAAAAGGAAAAAGAACCGTCTCACTCAGGTGGAGCTGGCTGAACGGGCCGGCGTAGGGCTTCGTTTTGTCCGGGATTTGGAGCAAGGAAAACATACGCTCAGAATGGATAAGGTGAACCAGGCCCGGGCCCTGTACCTAAGCCGGAGTTTTCTGCTGATAGCCCCAACCTTTTAGGCGTTTGTTGCGTTATATAAGAAAAACCGAATACATATGTCCAGAAAACTGTTATTCATTGTTTCTGCCTTGATTCTCGCTTCCTGCGCGAAGGATTATTCCAAGGTCATAGAGAACCCTTACTACAGTTGGAAAACCACCAGCTCTCTCAGCCTGACCCTCATTGAGAAAACCGATTCGGCAACCGTCTTGTCTTTTGACGCACAATACATTCCGCACTATTGGATACGGATGGCCAAAGAGACAGTCCTGCTCGCCGGCGGAGCAGAATATGCCCTCAAGGGCGGTGAAGGAATAGTCCCCGGCGAGTATCTGTGGATGCCCGACAGCGGCCAGGCCAGTTTCAAGCTTTTCTTCGAGCCCGTTCCCGGAGATGTGGCAAAAGCCGATATGATAGAAGGACAAGACTCCCGAGCATTCAATTTCTACGACATAGACCTCACCGGCAATAAGAAAAAGCCTTCAGTGAAGGCCCCCAGGCGTTATCCCGAAGTGGAATTCGTCTCCGGCCAGACAACCTTAACAATCGATATGTCTTTCCTGGCGGGCCGCCTTGAACCCGAAATCAACATGTGGGTCAACACTATGTTCCCCAACGAGCAGCTGGAGTTCAGCGGAAAGCCCGATGCCGACGGCAAGGTGACTTTCTCCTTCTGGCAGAATGGCCCGGCAACGGCATTTTTCCCTGACTGTATCCCCCTGCACCTGGCAGCCGGCGAGACGGTCTCGGTCAGCCTGGAAGGCTCTGCGTGGAACGGCGCTCCTGTCTGGAAGGGAAAATATTCCGACCTGTATATACCCAAGCGCTTCGGGGAATTCCAGATCAACCAGGAAATAGCAACAGATGCGGCGACCGGCTCGGAAATCATGTCAATCCTTCGTAAAGAATACGAAGACAAAGTCGCAGCGGTGCGTTCTTCGGAAATGTCTGCATACGAGAAGGGATATATCTTACGCTCACTGAGGTGGCAGGTCTGCTACATGGCCTCCTCCATGACTGCGATGCAGCGCTACTTCTTCAAGGACGCACATGGAAGCCTTGAGGGCTTTGTCGCTCCCCAGTACACTTCAGGGGACTATGAATGGATGAAAGAACTGGACCTGGCCGACCCGACCCTCCTCCTTGTCGAAGACGGAGACCTTCAGATGAGCAGTGAGGCCGCCGGGGCCATATTCGGAGAAGAGGACAACTACATCACCGAGAACCTGAAAGCCCAGCCCCTGATGAAGAAAATCATCGATGGCGGCACCCTCTCTTCAGAGGAAATCCTGACGGCGGAAGGTTTCAGGTATCCAATGTTCAAGGATGGCATTGACCACATGGCCAAAGTCGTCGAGGCTACCTTCTCCAAAGACATCGATTCAATAAAGGAAGCTCCGAAAGTCTCTGATTCTGAGGTGCTTGATGCCATTCTTAAGAGCTACTCCGGAAAGCCTGTAATGGTTGATATATGGGCCACCTGGTGCGGTCCTTGCCGCGGGGCCCACAAGATTCTCGAGCCCCTCAAGGACACTGACTACAAAGATGTCCGGTTTGTCTATCTCACAGGCCCTACATCGCCCCGGACGAAGTGGCTGGAGATGGTGCCCGAAATCCGCGGCGACCACTACTACCTGACCGAATCCCAGCTCAACACCGTTTTCAATCAGTTGCAGTCGGGCGGCTACCCGACCTACCTCATCGTAGGACGTGACGGAAAGCGCGTCGGGAAGTTCATAGGATACGATGCCGACGGAATCCGCTCCGCCATTGAAAAAGCCAGGAAATGATTGAGAGGTGGCCGTGGAGGGCAAGTGGCTGGATATCAACCAAAAGAGGGGTAGGCCTTTCCCGCAGGGAGGGGGTAGACCTACCCCTTAAAGTGCTTATTGTCAATTACTTGCCCTCTACGGGGACTTACGGGGAATCTCGCTGTCGCCTGGTTTGCTGAACATCGGTCTGAGACTATATTATATCGGGTATAATTAACATATTTTCGTGTTGGTTTTATACCCTATTTGGTATAATATTGTAAATAAATGTTATATTTGTACCCGATTAGGTATAATTTGCCATGATGTTGTCCGAGCATATCAAAGAAAAAAGGAAAAAGAACCGTCTCACTCAGGTGGAGATGGCTGAACGGGCCGGCGTAGGGCTTCGTTTTGTCCGTGATCTGGAGCAAGGAAAACATACGCTCAGAATGGATAAGGTGAACCAGGTGCTGGCCCTGTTCGGGGAGTGCCTGGGGCCGGTCAAGCAAGATAATGTATGAAACAGGCCGGTATATTTTTGCATTTTTCCCGCCAATTCACTAACTTAGCCAGTTGAACCGGCAATACTGCATCGGCCATGGGAACATACATCAATATCGGCAACAGCCTCTTTCAGAGTATCAGGAACAGCGAGTACGTGGATAAATCCGGGCTCATTGCCGTTGTGAACGGCACTCTGTCCACGGAGCGCCGCTTCAGCTGCGTATCGCGGAGCCGCCGGTTCGGCAAGTCCATGGCGGCAAAAATGCTCTGTGCGTACTATGACCATTCCTGCAACTCCCGTGAACTGTTTCAGGACCTCAGCATTGCCGGTGATCCGTCTTTTGAGAAGCACCTGAACAAGTATCCGGTGCTTTATCTGGACATGACGGCCTTCGTGACCCGGTATCACGATGACCCCACCATTGTCTCTCACATCGATGCCAGGCTCCGGGAAGATGTATCCCTGGTATACCCGGAAGTGGAAGTGAGGGAAGGCGATGACCTTATGGACCTGCTGGTCCGCATCTCGGCCGGGATGCAAGAGCGCTTCATTTTTATCATTGATGAGTGGGATGCCATCTGCCGGGAGTTCAAGCCCGGCAGCCGGGTAATGGATACCTACGTGAACTGGCTGCGCCGTATGTTCAAGGATGTGTCGGGCATGACCGTGTTCGCCGGGGTGTACATGACCGGAATATTGCCCATCAAAAAGTACAAGACCGAGAGTGCCCTTAACAATTTTATTGAGTATTCCATGGTGGAGCCGGGCGACATGGCCCCTTTCTTCGGCTTTACCAAGAACGAGGTCAGGGAATTGGCCGCAAAACACGGAATGGACTTCGATGAGTTGGAGAAGTGGTATGACGGATATCAAATAGGTGATGAGCCTTCTATGTTCAACCCCAACTCGGTGATGCAGGCGCTTGACAGCGACTGGTGTTCCAATTATTGGGGGAAGACGGGGTCTTACGTTGCTGTCGCAGACTATATCAAGATGAATTTTGAAGGCCTCAAGGATGACATCCTGCGAATGCTGGCCGGAGGCAGGTCTTTTGTGGATCCTACCGGGTTCCAGAATGACATGTCTGTCGTCCGCAGCAAAGACGATGTCCTGACTATCCTCATCCACTTGGGATACCTGTCTTTCCTTTGGGAAACCAGCGAATGCTACATTCCCAACCGGGAAGTGATGGGAGAGATGGTGAACGCCGTCAAGGCCAATAACTGGGTGGCGGTGGCGCTGCAGCAGTCGGCGCAGCTCCTGCGGTCCACCATTGAAGGAGACGCGGATGCCGTGGCCCGCGGGGTAGATGCGGCCCACGACGAAAATACCAGCATCCTTTCCTACAATAACGAGAATTCCTTGGCCTGCGTCCTGAGCATCGCCTACTATGCCGCACGGGGCAATTATATCTTGCACCGGGAGCTCCCTACCGGAAAGGGCTTTGCCGACATTGTTCTCTATCCCCGGAAGAACGTGGACTCTCCGGCCGTGATTCTGGAACTCAAATTTGACAGCAGTGCGGACAGCGCCATCGACCAGATCAAACGGAAGGAGTACCCTGCCAAACTTTCCGGGTACAGCGGCAACCTGCTGCTGGTGGGCATTGCCTACGACCGCAAGACCAAGCAGCACAGCTGCGTGATTGAAAAGGCTTGAGAAAGTAAAAAATATCCGAATTCCGATAAAATGCAGAAAACACCTTCTGAAATCCGATAAGAAGCATCCGCCAAAGGAAACACTGCACTTTACCCGGAATTTGTAATCAAGTTCCGGGAAATTTTTATATATTTGCAGGATAGAATGTTTGTTTGAAGGGCTTTATTGATATGACCGTATGTTCAAAGAGATGACAGGTTGTCTCAAACATTTGGCAATCAGAGGTTTAGCGGTGCTGGTGCTATCGTTGGCAGGATGCCGCAATCCTATGGAACGAGAGATGGCGTTCAATGATATTTCGTTGGCTCTGTCTCTTGGGGAGAATAGTTCATTCTCTTCAATGCAGACCAAAATGACTGCGGCAATTACTCAGAATGACGGTAGTTTCCGTGGTATCGAACAAGTGTATGTAGTCCCTTTCAGAACAGAATCGGCAGCGGCCGTTACTTCCTCCATCCCTGTCCTTAACGGGCGCAACGTCGCTATTCAGAATTCCGGTATCAAAAGCAACGGCCTTGTCGCCGGCAACAACTCCCACCTCTACGAAATTGTGAGTCTGCCCCGGAGAATGAACAGGGTACTGGTATATGGCAATTCCGTTTCTGACGGCTCGCTTGAAACTGTCTCCGGAAAGCATTTGAACGGTGTTCTTGTCCCTCATGGATTGGACAATCCTGCATCCGGAGAAGACATATCGTTCAGCCTGGAACCTGTTGCGGGCAGCTCCGAGGCGGAAGCCATCAACATCAAGGCGGACAACCTGATTTCAGCTCTGAACTCAGTTGTAGAGGCCATGCAAGGCTCTGAAGATGAGGACATAAGGCATTTCCTTGATGTGTTCGCGCAGGAGAACCGTATTTTCGCCTGCTCTGCGCAGACTCTTTACAGAATGGAGCAGAACATACTCGGAGAACTGTCCGTATATTCAGGAACTTCCTCTGCCGATATCAACCTGATAATGTCCAAGGTGACTGCGCTGCAATCTGCCCGCAGCAGCGCCGGTGCGGCTTTCCCTTCATCCTACGGCATTCCCGAAGGCTCCATAGGAATGTGGTGGAACGGCCGCAGGTTCGTGAGGCTTTTGGACGGAGTCAACATCCGGCTCGTACCAATGGAGGAGTACTGCTATCCTCCCGGCCTGTGGTACTTTGCAAACAGCCCTGTGCAGACTTCCGATGACGAGAATGTAAAGGTTCAGTACAAGCCTCAGAACGCAACCTGGGGGGATATCCTGTCGTATTATTCGGCAGGGGTTGAGGTGAAATCTTCGACACGGTCTGTTGCGATAGTCGAGCAGCTGCAATACGGAGCAGGACTTCTGGAGGTACACTTCGATGCTCCGGGGACAGAGGCTTCGGTGGCGGCCGGCTGCCCTGTAACGGGGATAATCATCGGCGAACAGGACGACCTTGATTTCAGCTTCGCTCCAAAGTCTTCGTCCTCGAGATTCATATACGACAACAATGTCAGCGGCATGACTATGGGCAGCACCGCATCCGGCCAGTCCATCCGGACACTCGTGAATCCTACAGCCGCCGGCCAGGTCGTTCATTTCGCCCTTGAGTTCATGAACAATACTTCCAGCACTTTCCAGGGCCGGCAGGGCGAAATTCTCCCCGGCTGCAAGTTCTATCTGGCAGGCGAACTCAAGCCCTCCGGCGCAATCCAGCCCGCCACGGAGGTACTGCAAGGCGTGTTTACCGGCGACCACAAGACTACGGTACATGTCCGCGTGGACGGGCTTGACAACGCTTACAACGTGGTCCCGGACCTTCGCGACCCCCAGCTGGAAATAGGAGTGGTCGCCGATATTGATTGGATACAGATTACTCCCGGAGGGATAAAACTGCCATATTGACGGACATGAAAGGAATGAGGTACATAGCGGGAATTGCGGCATTGCTGGCGGCGGCATTGCTGGTCTTCTCGTGCCGTCGTTCCAAAGAGCCCGTCAGTCAGGCTGAACTCTCAGTCAACATTTATATTCCCGATATACAGGCCACGAAGGCCGAGACCGGCAATGTCCGTGCGCTGGACAGTGAAAAGACATTTTCCTCGCTGCAGATATGGGTTTTCCTAAGCGGCGGGTCTGGCGAGCTGGTGGGATACAAGGGCTTTGCCGGGGAGCAGCTTGCCCTCACCGGTCTTCCGAATTCGGCCATAACCCGTTTCGGTATGCCCCTTAGCAGGGAAATGTTCGCCACCTTGAGCCGCGAAGATGCCAGGGTGGATGTCTATGCCGTGGCGAATGTGGCTTCTGTCACTGACGATCTTCTCGGGGAAAGCACTTCACGAAGCGAACTTGATGCACTGGTCCTTGAAGGTGAGCTGTTCGGCGCTTCGCCGCTGACCGTGGCAGTTCCCTCCGCCGGGCTTCCCATGTCCGGCGTGCTTAAGTCCGCTCCTGTTACCGGGGGATATCCCGTACTGAACGTCTCTACCGTCACCCTGACGAGGGCTGTGTCCAAGATACGCTTCGTGTTCTGCCAGCAGGGCACTCCTGCTTCCGGCTCCGAACCGGCTGTCATCAACAACCCGGCCTGCGTTGTCAAGAGCATATCCTTCGGCGGCACCTCCGCCGGACACGACTGCCGTATTGCCGGTGCGGAAAAACTCTTTACCGACCACAGGTACGGCACTACGGACAATCTGTTCGATATAGATGGCTACACTACCTTGGATGCGACCATCTCCGGGGAAGACGGAAGCCCTTTGATGTCAAATGCCGACATATCGGTGTCCGCGGCTCCGGAAGAGCTGCTGTTCCGAAGCGAAGGCCACGAGACCGAGACCGCGCAGGAATACGAGGACAGGCTCGACAAGGCTGTCGGAACTACTTCCCGTACGGCTCCGATATATCTCAGGGAAACGGACAAAACCATCTCAGGCACAATTTGTTACAATGCCGGAGACGGGGATGTGACAGCCGGGTTCTCCATGCCGGCCGAGGATGTCTTCTCACGCAATCACTCCTGGATACTGTATGCATATTTCGCCGAGGCGACCCGGACCCTGCAATTCAAGATTGTGGTGCTACCTTGGGACAAAAACACTTACGATATAGACTATACCGGCGGTTCTGTCAATGTTGTGCGCCGTTTTACAATAGCTGAGACGGACCCTCCGTCTTTTGAAAAGATTCAGACCGAAGACGGCTTCTTCGACATAAACTTCTGGCATACCCTCGACGGTAACCCCAATATCATAAAGGGCGATATAATCATAGCGACTCCTGTGGGTCAGAAACTCCATGTCATTCCCGTTCCGGGAGCATTGGAGGGACATGCTCTCGTGCCCGGCATTTTCAGTGTGACACCGCTCCAGGCGGTGATTTATCCCAACTACATGGATATGCCCAGCGGGACCATAGAGGACTGCCGGATTGAATTCCAGATTCAGTGCAATCCGGGCACATATACCGACGAGGAGCTGGAAGGGAACTATATAGATTTGCATTTTTGCGTTGAAATAGGGGATGATGAGAAATGGGTGGATTTGGATTCCGAATCCATCGACTATTACAGGATTATACTCAAAAAGGATTGGAATGACGGTGATTAAGAGACTGATACATATCATTCTTCCCGTCCTTTTGCTGACAGGATGCTTTGCCGAGCCCGAAGCGCTGAGGCCGGGGCCCGACATGGTCCTTACCGTCAGATGCGAGGAGGCCCTCGCGGCCAAATCGACGGAGGCCGACGGAGAGACCCGCTTCAATGAGAACCTTCTCAAGTCGGTGGATTTCTTCTTCTATCAGGGCGATAGTCCCTCTGCGGATGCCGATGCCGTCTATCACATCAGGAAGGACATGGACGAGGATCCCGTGTCATTCAACGGCTCAAGATGGGAGGCTACATTCGAGCTTACGATAAAGAAGGTAGATGCGGAGCGTATATTCACCACGTCATCCGGTCTTCGCGCAACAGTTTATGCGATAGTCAATTACGACGGTGCCCTGACGGATGGAGAGTCACTCTCCGGCACTTCAGCCTCGGCCCTGGAAGCCAAGAGGGTAGTGACCGATTTCCCCTCTATCGAGAAGGAATACGTGCAGCCCCGTTTCCTTATGGACGGCAAGGCCGTGGTATCTTACGACGGCAATGCCTCGCCGAGTGTCAGCGGGGTCATTGAGGTGAGACGCTTTGCCTCCAAGATTACCACGGCGATAACGGTTGACGACGAGGTGGTGCTCAAGCACAGCACGGACGAACCCGACGAGGTCTGGACTCCGGTGCTTCATACCATGCGCATATACCTTGTCGATGGGGTCAAGACCGTGAGCCTCGGCGTTCAGGGCAGTGAGGACAACACCGGCCCCGAGTATTTCTCATATAACGCCGCTGAGGCCAAGAGGCCTTTTGTGAAAGACAACGGAGAGACCTACCTCAATCCCGACACAGTCAATCCAGGCGGGCCGGATGAGAGAGTGTTTTACAATACCTTCCCCATGTATTCCTATCCTTGCCGCTGGGACAGTTCCTCGCAGCCGGATTATACCGCGGCGCTGCCTGCGCAGCCATATCTGAAACTGGAGATGGACTGGAGGCGTGAGCAGAGGAACGGATATACATACGACAGGCGAAAGTACTATTACAAGATATTCTTCCCCTTCGAAAGCTTTGAAAGAAACAACTGGTATCATTTCAACATAGGGGTAGGAATTCTGGGCTCGGAAACCGATGAAGGCAAGGCGATTCTCGACCCGACCTGCTATATACTTGAATGGCAGAACAAAAGCGTTCCAATCGACAAATACGCCGTAATCAGCAAGGCCCGTTATCTGTCGGTGGAGACCTTGAGGAAGAGCCTTCATAACATCGAGTCTTTCAGTTTGCCGTTCCTCTCCAGTCACGATGTAAAGGTCGTTGAGTCGAGCGTCAGGGCGACAAGGCCTTATTATGGAGAAATCAAGAATGAGAGCGATGTCGTAGATAAATATAACACCAAGTATCACGCATGGGTAAGGAAAAATGCCGAAGGCGGGTATTACCTGGACTACAAAAATCAGCCCGCAGGGAGCCTGGCGTATGAGCCATCTTCATGGCTGTCAAATACTTCCACGTCAATAGAGCTCAACCACACTCTGCAGAACGAGTATTGGAGCGACGATTTCGACTATTCTCCCTATACCATAGAGTTTGACATAGTCCATGACGACCTGATACCAGGAGTGTATCCTTACAATGAGTATCTCAGGCATATAACCATCACCCAGTATCCCGGCATTTACATAGAGAGCCTGATGAATTCGGATACCGACATTATTGCCAAAGGCTATCCTGACGGCTCGTGGCCCTGGCTGGACCGCCCCTGGGGATATGTCTATATCGATAACGGACGCTTTCTGAGGACAGGCCAGAATGAAGATTACTCCAAGCTGACCACGGATAACAACAGAAAGGAGTATCAGTGGAGGACGGTTTGGTACACAGGCGGAGGCCGGGACATATTCAAGATTAACGTGACGGTGCTTCCTGAAGGGTCCGAGTTCGTTATCGGAGACCCCCGCATAGACGGATATGACACCACGGAGCCTGTGCTGGGATACAGTTTCGTCAATGATGGCACTTCCGCAGGAGATGCCATTCTTCCCGATCATACCGGAGCCCATTCCAACTTTACTCCCGCTCCGGTCGTGGACGGGGATGTAGCCCGTGAAATGGCAAAGACAGGGGAGGTCCGTCCTCTGACATATTACCGTCCTACGGAAAAATCCGGACGAACTGCGGTTATGCTGGCTCCGAATTACAGGATTTCGACCAAGCTGGGCGGAACGGAGTATGGTAAATTTACTGAGGATTTTGCCAAATACCGTTGTGCAGGATATCAAGAAGACGGTTTTCCCGGCGGACGCTGGCGCTTGCCTACCAAGGGAGAAGTCAAATTCATAGCCCAGCTTTCCTCAATGGGCGTGTTTGAATTTCTGTTCAATAAGGGAGACGATTATTGGTCTGCAAACGGTGCGGTTAGAATCGGAGACGGAACTGTGACGGACAGTAACAGCAATGCCGCCCTGCTGCGCTGCGTGTATGACTCATGGTATTGGGGCGACGAGCAGTGGAATCCCCGCTCGGAATTTGTATGGGGGGACAGGGAAGAATGAGAAGACTTATAGCATATCTGGCTGCCATGTGCCTGCTGTTTTCCTGCGTAGTGGAAGGGGATGTGACCCCTGCTGCGGAATCGCTTGATGGTAAGCCCGTTACCGTGACATTCTCGGTTCCGGACATTACCGTTTCCAATGGCACCAAAGCTATGGCAGGTGATACGGGCGACATCACGGCGGAGCCTTACCTCGACCCCGACATGCTCTATCTTGTTGTCTGCGGTCACAGCCAGAGCATCAAATACATAAGGAAGGCGGAACTGGTGGAGACCATAGAGGATTTCACCGTTCCCGAGGAGGAGTACCCCCTGAGCGAAGGGGACCGCAAGGTGACCTTGTACAAGTTCAGGGTGCAACTCGAGCTTTCGGATACGGACCGCACCATCCATTTTCTTGGCAATGTAGATGAAAATCAGTTGATTACGGGCTCTTATTCTTATCAGATCCTGCCATCGCTGCTTTCCTATCAGGGCAAGCAGGCTTATTGGCAGAAAGTCTATATGCCTCATATCAAGGCCAAGACCGACCCTGTCACGGGAGAGCCTGTTGTCATAGACGGAGCGTACGTCCCCGATGAGGCTGCGGAAAAGAATCTGCAATATATCCCCCTTATCAGGAATTACGCCAAGATCCAGGTGTCCAATGCCTCCGACAACTTCAAGCTCCACAGTTATTCCGTAATATACTATCCCAAGCGGGGGTCCATAGTACCATTCCGGTACAATACATCCGGAGTTTCGGAGAAATTTGATTTCGATGCGCCGGCAGGGTACCGTTTCAGCGGGTATGAAAGATGCAGCTTCGATACCCTGGAGGAAACCATCGGATATCAAGGCAATATGCCTGCAAACGTGAAGTTGGATGAGACCATTCCTCCGGCAAGCGAATTCGTGGACCCTTCGACGAGCGACGGCAGGGTAATCCTATACGATAAGGACGATACCGAGAGCGGCTTCTATATCTATGAACGAGGCGTTCCTACTGAGACGCTCGGACCTACATTCATCATAGTCTGCGGCAAGTTCGAGGATGATGACAACTGGTATTATTACCGCCTTGACCTTATGGAAACCAAGGTGGAGGACAACCATTCCACCTCCCGTTATTATCCCATTTACAGGAACTTCTGTTATAATATCCAGGTTCACAGGATTTCTTCTGAAGGAGTGCTTACCCCGGAGGCCGCCGCGAATTCTTCGGGAATAGAAGACATATCGGCCGATATCTCAATGAGGCATCTTGCTGATATCTCCAACGGGACCACCCGACTGGTGGTGGAGCCTTTCATGACCAGGACCTACAGCGGACCGGCCGAGGACGGGTACTATGAACTGTATGCCAGATTCTTCAACAATGTCAACTCCGACCAGCCGAATCTCTCGACCGTAGCGGTCAGGGTCGAGCTTGAGCCCATGACGGACGGTTCGGATGACATTCTCATTCTTTATGACGGAAACGGCAATCCTGTTCCTAAGGGCGGATTCTTTTTCCCCGAGGCAGGGACGCTCGGCGGCGTGGAAGGCATAAGGCTGATTCGTTTCAACACCAAGGATCCGGGCGATATAACCAAGATGCAGAAGATAAAGATTACGGGCCATAAGCCCGGGAATCATCAGGACCTGCGCCTGTACAGGGAGGTGGAAATCACCCTGCAGAAGAAGCAGACCATGACAGTCACATGCACCGACCCTTTGCCGTCCGGAGTGAATGTGTCCCAGACTGTCGGCATATCGATTCCGGCCGGTCTTCCCATGTCCATGTTCCCGCTGGAGTTCATGCTCGAACCCGAGTATCTGACCTTGACTCCCGACAACAGCAAATCGGTCAACATGCCGGTTGTTTCCGGCCGTTCCATAGCTACCATGGAGTCCACTTATAAGAGTAAGCCGGCGTTCCAGTTCCTCAGAACGCTTACCTGGGAAGAGTATTCCGCCCTGCCCGAGGAGGAGGGACTTTGTACTTTCTATTGCTATTTCAAGCCCAACAGGGCCGTCAGTGCCACGACGATATGGGTTTACAACGAGTATTTCCACAAGGCATACACATCTTTCGAGAATGAACTTGTCTATGGTGATTACTTCTACGTGCATGCCATAGAAAGTTGCACTGTCACCATGGATATGGGTACCGGCATATCATATAAGATTGACGATGGCGACTGGGTCTCCTATCCCAACAAAAGCGCCGTTAACCTCCTGCCCGACCAGAAGATGTACATCAGTGCAGGAAGCGCTGCATCTCCGAAGAAGGTCTGGAACGGCGGCAAGTTCTCATGCAGGAACGGCAAGTTCAAGATAGGTGGCAACATTGCTTCTCTGCTTGTGGGTGACGATTATGTTGAAGCCGGTGTAGATATTATCGGTTTCTCGATGACTGACATGTTTAAGAATCACCAAAAGCTCATCGATGCATACGACCTTATACTGCCGATGATGGCATGTCCCGCAAGTGGCTATAAATCGATGTTCGACGGCTGTACCGGTCTTGTCCGCGGTCCACAGTCTCTGCCTGCGACGACGCTTGGCAATACTTGCTACCGCAACATGTTCTATAACTGTTCTTCACTTGAGTATGCTCCCGACCTGCCTGCAAAGGCTTTTGCGCAGGGCGCATATCAGCGTATGTTCTGGCATTGCGCCAAACTCAGCCATGTCAAGATGATGGGTACGACCTGGAGGAAGGATGTATTCTTTGACGGTACAACAGGCTGGTGCGACGGTGTCGCCGCTACCGGAGAAATATGGCTGGACGCATCGCTGCAGGATGCTTCAAACTGGGCCACTACCTGGGGCACAATCGTCCCTGCCGGATGGACTGTCAAGTACGTCGGCATAGACGACATAGAGCCGTAAATGAAAGAACCTGCAATAGAATTAGCAGACGGCTATACAGGGATTTATTTGTGAATCTCCAAGAATTTGTATCCATTGAAATGAATCAAATGCTCCGGGAAATCTGCAACCCAGACTTCAGTCTCCCATGCTATCTCTGCCGCCTTCCTACGGAAAGATTCCAACGATTCAAATGCGGTGATATAGACGATGTTCGCTTGACACTCCATAAGCTTCTCTCGAATCTTCTTGACACGAATCTCGCTCCACTGACCTGTTGAATGATAGGCTTCAATTAAGAAGAGTATATTTTTCTCCTCGCTATATGCAATCACGTCCGGAAGCTCCTCGTGCTCAACCGTGAAATAGCCAAGTTCTGTGAGTTTATCTTGTTTCAGGAAAAGGAACTTGTCGCTAGTGTCTCCAATGTAAAGGACCTCAGCACCCATTCCAAATAAAGGAAGAAACTCCTCTATAATCGCTTTCTGTAAAACATTGTGCTCGCCAGCAGATAGTTGTAGCTCCAAACCGTCAGGCAAAATTACGGGAATTTTTTCGAGGGCTCTCTTTCTCTCAAGTTCCTCTTTGAGAGCCTTGGTCTCTTTCTTGAAGGTCTCAAGATGCTTCTTCCACTTCCGGGTTCCGAAGTCCTTGAGTAAACTTGCGAAGGAAGGGCTCAGCGCATAGCCCCTGGACGGATTGTTCGTCGCCTGGCTCTCAATAGATGCGGAGCGCAGAACTATCATCTGCTCAACGGGTAACAATAAGTCTTTCCTTCTAATGGATTCTCGTCGTACATGGTATCACCTATAGCTTCTTCAACCGTGACTTTTTTGTGTTCTGTATTAGGGAAGTAGAAGCTTCCTTGGTGGCCGATGCATACAAGACGTTCCCTGTTTTGGGGTACACCATAATCTTTGGCGTTAACAATTCGATAACTAATATGGTAGCCCTCTTTCTTCAGCTCACTGACAATCAGTTCGAAGTACCATCTGTGTCTGCCGACGATATTCGCGACATTTTCGAACAGGAACACTTTAGGCTGAAAGCGTTTAATTGCATCAATGAAAATGGGAAAGCCATCACGTGAATCGTTAATACCCTGCTGGTTGCCAAACCGGCTAAAAGGCTGACAAGGGGGGCCTCCAATAATAATATCGGGCTTTTTTTATCTCAGAGTATTCATAACCGACGGACAACATTTGAGAAAAGCAATGGCCTGCCATATTGCGGTTATAAGTAGCCGCAGCCTCCGGAACCATCTCATACCCATAAGTCTTGTAACCGGCAGCCTCAAATCCTAAAGATAACCCGCCACAACCGGCAAATAAGTCTAACACGACTTCCTGCTCTGTTATAGTAGGTTTCAAAAGGTCTGAAATGGTATTTGAATAATCGGTCATTAATAATGAACTTTTCTAAAACATACAAATTTAACAAAAACTAATCAGAATTCCTTGGGATTACCCCAATTCTGTTGAACCCTATCCTTCGAATCAGCGTTTGTCACTACCTTTGTGCCTTAAACAGAAGTGGCGGAGAAGCAGCGTAGTCGAAAATCAATTAGTGGCCTTGTCCCTGAAAGTTAACTTGACATCCGTGGATTGCGACCCCAAATATTGGTGAGAGTCCCGGCTCACGTCGGGCAGTTCCCGTTTAGAAAAATTTGTTGCATCATTTGTATCTGATCTACCCTTCTTCATGTACAGAGTCTGTCAAATCTTTGGGTAGTCATACCCGGAACTTTGCGGGTGAGCCGAGTAAGGAATTCCTTGCCTCCCGGGGGCCTTTGTGGTTTGTACAGATTTTATCATATCGTTTAGCGTTTCTGCTCGCAATATAGCCATTTTTCGGCAAAAAAATCATATATTTGCCACGCAAAAACGATGATATGAGAAAAATAATAGCAGTAATTCTCCTCTTCGCCCTCTCGGGAGCAATGCCGCTGATGGCAAGGAAAATGGACCGCGGACTCGGAGACCCGAAAAGCGTCTATATCTCCAAGGGGACCTTTGCGGCCGGGATTTCGGCAGGATACGGCAAGTTCAGCGCTACCGGCGATAACGCATCTTCCGGTGCATCCGTTTTCGGCCTGGTGACCAACCTGAACGGCAACGCCAACCTTTTCAACGCTTCCGCTTCCGGCGCCTGGTTCTTCAGGGACAACATGTCTGTGGTGCTGCGTCTTGGGTACAACAATGTCGGCGTGGACCTCAACAACGCCAACCTGCTGATTGAGACCATGAGCTTCTCCAACAAGCACGTGGTGGACAGGACAATGACAGCCGCTTTGGGATACCGTGCGTACATTCCCCTTTTCAATACCAAGATACTGGCCCTTTTTGCCGAGGGAAGGCTCACAGGAGGCTTCGGTTTCAGCAAGGATTACGCCCAGACTGACAGGGGCAAAGAAGGCACTTATGCGGATATCTTCTCCCTGTCGGCAGGCTTGTATCCCGGCGTTTCGGTATTCGTAACGGATTTCCTCGCGCTGGAGCTCTCCCTTCCCCTTGTGGAGGTCGGATATAAGTGGAACGACCAGACCACAGGGCAGGCGCATGACAGCCGCATGTCCCACTGGTTCGCGAACCTCAAGCCCGACCTTCTCGGCCTCAACCTAGGTATAGTATTTCATTTTTAGGAAGATATGAAGAAGATTACCATATTGCTATGCGCGGCCCTCGGTCTTGCATCATGCTCGAGGTCCATGAACGACCTCGTACATGAGGAGGTGGTTGCAGTCATTACAGAATTCGAAGTGGAAGGACAGGAGTCTTCGACCATTAGCAAGGCCACAAGGACAGCGGCCGTTACACTCCCCGCCGGGAGCGACCTCAAGTCACTGAAAGTCAAGACCTTTTCCGTGACCGAAGGGGCCACCTGCGAGCCTTCCGTCACGGTCGGCGGCACTCTTGACCTCTCCAGGCCCCTGACCCTGACCCTCACCACATACGACCCTTACACCTGGACCCTCCAGGCCTCCGTGGCAGGCGAGGTACCGCCCGCAAATTCCGGCGATGTTTCGCAGGACCCTTCTACGGACCCCTCGGGAGACGCTTCTTCTGACCCCGACACTTCGGACGACCCGTCCGAGGAGGAATTCGTCAGCGGTCCCCAGCTCTACAACATGAGCTTCGACCATTGGAGCACAGGAAAGGACAAGATTTACAGCATAGAGGCTCCCGTACTCTATGACGAGGATGCCACTGACGGGGAAAAGGCCGTGTGGGGCAGCGCCGCCTCATCTACCAAGATGCTCGGATACAATTCCGTGCTCCCCGAAACTGAATTCCTTGCCGTGAAGGGTGATGGCAAGAAGGCCCTGAAGCTCCAGACCTGCGGAATCGAGGCCTTATTCGGAGCCATCAAGAAACTGGCGGCAGGCAGCGTGTTCTGCGGCAAGACAGGCAATATTGACATTGCCAAGATGAGCGCCCACATACTCTGGGGAATACCTTTCACCGAGAGGCCCGCCCGCCTGGAAGGCTACTACTGCTATCAGCCCAAGCCCATAGACTGGGTGCAGGCTCCTTACGAGGACAAGAAAGGCACTCTGGACAACGGCCACGTGTTGGTGATTCTTTCAGACTGGGCCGAGCCTTTCGACGTATGCCCTCCCGACCAGCTGCTCGACGTTGAGAACAACCCCGGCATAATCGGATTCGGAAAGGCTGTATTCGACAAGGAAATGACTGATTACGAGAAATTTACGATAGATATAGAGTACCGCTCCGAGCGTATTCCGACCATGGTCACCATAGTGTGCTCCTCAAGCGCCCTCGGCGACTACTTCACAGGCGGTGCAGGGTCTGTTCTTTATTTGGACGAACTCAGTTTTCTCTACCGCAAATAACGGTTAAGTCATGTTCAAAAAATAACTTGCATCATTTTACGAATCTTGCCGGCTCTTTTGAGTTTTGTCATCAGTCATGCAGCTACGGCTGCACTCCTTCTTCCAAAATCCAAAAAATCTCGACAATCTTCTACAAAATTTGATGCAACTTATTTTTTTTCTCATTCCTTATTGTTTCTTCAGACGCTTCCGGTGGAACTTTTTTTGCAGTGAAAAACGCCAAGATTATCAAGCTTATGAAAAGAATCATCCTTGTCATTTGTGCGGCCCTTGCCGCCTTCACCATGAATGCGCAGAAATTCTCCCTTCCCGGCTGGGGCAGCGACGGCATCCGCGTCCTGCTCATTGGCAATTCCTTCACTTTCTACCACGACTGCGACTCCATGCTGGTGCAGATTGCCCGCAGCCAAGGAGTCAGGATTTACCTCGGGGAATACCTCAAGGGCGGCCAGACCTTCGGCCAGCATCTCAATCTTCCGCAGACCTCCGAGGCCATAGCCGGAGGGCGCTACGACTATGCTTTCATACAGGATTACAGCGCTTCCGCAGCGTGGTATGCAAGAGACAAAGCCAACTATATAGCCGAGAATACCATTCTCCTGAAAAGGCGCATATTGCAGGCTTCCCCCTCCTGCAAGATTATTCTTGAGCGCACATGGACCTTCGATGGGAACAATGCCGAAGGCTTCTCCGACGCTGACACCTTGGAGCATTATCTTGCCAAAGGGTCCAAGAAACTCTCCCGCAAGTGCGGCCTGCCCCTTTCTCCCATAGGAGATGCGTTCAACATTGCCGCCGCCGAGCGTCCCGACATAGACCTTCTTGGCCCGGACCGCAAGCATCAGAGCGCAGCGGGGTCCTATCTCAAATGCTGCATCAACTGGCTGATTATCAGCGGAAAGCCCTTCGCTGGCAAGGTGGCCGAATGTGGGCTTGACCCTGCCGCGGCGGAGTATCTGCGCGGCCTCGCCGAACGAATGGTGCTGTCAAGGTGATGAAAAGAAGAGATTTTATAAAGACTTCGGCTCTGGGTGCCGCCGGAGCCTTGCTGCTGCCCCAGGCTTGTTCCCCGGGGCCGCGCAGGCCTTCCGCCTCTGCCCGCATGAGCCTTCGCTTTTATCCTTACGAACTCCGGCTCAGGCATGTATTCACCGTGTCTTCATATTCCCGAAGCACCACTCCAGGAGTACAGGTGGAGATTGAGTATGACGGGATTACGGGCTACGGGGAGGCCTCCATGCCGCCTTATCTTGGCCAGAGCGTAGAGAGCGTGACCGCCTTCCTGCAGAAGGTGGACATGGGCCGTTACTCCGACCCCTTCATGCTGGAGGACATTATAACCGACCTCGATTCCCTGTCTCCGGGGGATTCCGCTGCAAAGGCTGCCGTGGATATTGCCCTTCACGACCTTGTGGGCAAGCTTCTTGGCCAGCCGTGGTGGAGAATATGGGGCCTGGATGCTTCCAAGGCTCCCGACACCACCTTCACCATAGGCATAGACACTCCCGAGGTGGTCCGCGAAAAGACCCTCGAGTGCAAGGACAAGTTCAATATCCTGAAGGTGAAAGTGGGCCTGGACAACGACATGCAGATGATAAGCGCCATACGCGACGTGACCTCTGCGCCCCTTGCCGTGGATGCGAACCAGGGCTGGAAGGACAGGGAAAAGGCCCTGGACGAAATATTCTGGCTCGCCGAGCACGGGGTGGTGATGGTGGAGCAGCCCATGAGCGTTGACCGTCCGGATGACAACGGCTGGATTACCGCACATTCGCCCGTCCCCGTGTATGCCGACGAGGCCGTTCAGGGGCTCTCCAGCCTGGCCTCCGTCAAGGGCCTGTATAGCGGAATTAACATAAAGCTGATGAAATGCGGAGGCATGCGCAATGCCTGGAAGATGGCCAATTATGCCCGCGCCGAAGGCATGAGGGTGATGCTGGGCTGCATGACCGAGACTTCCTGCGCCGTGACGGCAGCCTCCCACCTCAGCCCCCTTGCTGATTTCGCCGACCTGGACGGCAACCTGCTGATAAGCAACGACCTCTTCGAGGGCATGACGGTGAGAGAGGGCAGGATATGCCTTCCGGACCGCCCCGGACTTGGAGTGAAAAAACTATAGAATATCATGCAAAAGCCTGTTACAAAGATTCTTGCGGCACTTTTTGCCTTGGTGTGCATAGTGGATGTGCTGCTTCTTGCCTTCGGCAACGAGGACATTCCCCGCTACATAAAGCCCTTCCTCGTCCCCCTGCTTGCCGTGACGGTGCTCTCAGCCTGCGCCCCCTGCAAGGAGAAATGGCTGTACCTTCTGATGACGGCCCTGCTGTTCCATACGGCCGGGGACATACTGCTGCTTTTCGACCATATCAGTTCCATTTATTTCATGCTCGGGCTCGTATCCTTCCTGATAGGTCATGTATTCTATATACTTTTGTTCTATCCGGCGACTGCTCTCAAGGCGGGCCTCGGCACCGGAAGGGTTATATTGCAGATTGTCATTCCTTCTGTCGCTGTCCCTGCCTGCATAGTGCCTCTTATAGGGATAGGATGGCCCATGAACGCGGCCATGATAATCTATGCCACGGCACTTTTCGTCATGGTGACTTGCGGAGTGGCAGGCGCCCTGGCGAAGATACCATTCAGTCCATGGCTCATAGCGGGAGCCATGCTCTTCTTCATTTCCGACCTCATGATAGCCCTCAGCGCTTTCGTCGGAGTGGATTTTCCGCTCCGCCACAGCCTTACCATGGGCACTTACCTGATTGCCCAGGCCTGCCTTGTGAGCGCCGCCCTCGGGATGTACGGCAAGCCGTTTTTTGTTTGCAATTCCCGAAAAAAAGCGTAACTTTGGGTCATTATGCGTGAATTGAAAACAGTTGCGGTGCTGACTTCGGGAGGAGATGCACCGGGTATGAATGCCTGCATCAGGGCAATAACAAGGTCTGCTATCTATAACAACATGAAGGTTATAGCCGTCTATCGCGGCTATGAGGGTCTGATAAACGCTGAATTCCAGGAGTTTACCTCATCTTCAGTGAGCAATACCATCCAGCGCGGAGGCACCATACTCAAGACCGCCCGCAGCGAAGCCTTCATGACCCCCGAGGGCCGCAGGAAGGCATACGACAACATGGTAAAATACGGAATCGACGCACTTATAGTCATAGGCGGCAACGGTTCCCTGACGGGTGCTCAGCTTTTCGCCCGCGAATATGACATTCCCGTCATAGGCCTGCCCGGCACCATAGACAACGACCTCTATGGCACGGACCATACCATAGGCTACGACACGGCTCTCAACACCATAGTCGAGTGCGTGGACAAGATCCGTGACACCGCCAATTCCCACGACCGCATATTCTTCATCGAGGTGATGGGCCGCGATGCCGGTTTCCTTGCGCAGAACAGTGCAATCGCTTCCGGAGCCGAGGCTGCCATCATTCCCGAGGACAAGACGGACGTGGACCAGCTGGCCGAATTCATAGGCCGCGGCGTGCGCAAGAGCAAGAACAGTTCCATAGTCCTCGTTTCCGAGGCCCAGAAGGACGGCATAGGCGGCGCAATGTACTATGCCGAGCGCGTCCGCAAGGAATATCCCCAGTACAATGTCCGCGTGACCATACTCGGACATCTCCAGAGGGGCGGCACTCCCAGTGCCTACGACCGCATACTGGCCAGCCGTCTGGGATATGCCAGCATAGATGCCCTGCTCGAGGGACAGCGCAACATCATGGTGGGCATACAGAACGACGAAATCGTATATGTCCCCATACAGAGGGCCATCAAGATGGACAAGCCTATAAACAAAGAACTTATAAGCGTACTTTCAGTACTTTCGATGTAGGTGGTAGCGGACAAGGTCATACTCTTCCCTTACTGGCTCAGCCTGAAGTTGCGCAACCTCTTCTATGACAAAGGGATACGTAAGAGCGTAAGGGCTTCGGCGCCCACTGTAGCCATAGGCAACGTGGCTGTGGGCGGCACGGGCAAGACTCCCCACACGGAGATGGTGCTCTCTCTTCTGGGCCTCTCCGACGATTGGGCGTACAGCAACATAGCCATGCTCTCGAGGGGATACAAGCGCAGCAGCAAGGGCTTCCAGCAGGTCTCCAGGGACGACAGCGCCTCTCTTTTCGGAGACGAGCCGCTGCAGATAAAGAAGAAATTCCCGGCGGTCACAGTGGCCGTGGACAAGGACAGGGTGGAGGGATGCAGTTTCCTGTGTGACCCTTCACTTTTGCAGAGTAGCAAGAAGGCCCGCTCCTGCATGGACAAGAATGTCCCCGCCGCCGACGTGATAGTCCTGGACGATGCCCTCCAGTACCGCAGGCTCCGCGCCGATATCAACATAGTCCTTGTAGATTGGGCTACGCCTCCTTTCAAGGATGCCCTTCTGCCTCTTGGCCGTCTTCGTGACCTTCCGGAGCGCATCAAGGCCGCCGACTACCTCATAGTGACCAAGTGCCCGGCCTACATGGAGGACTGGGAGCGTATGCAGTGGGCCAAGTCCCTTGGTATCTCGGATTATTCGCCTCAGAGCTGCGAGGGGACGTTCAGGGGCGGCAAGAAGGTCCACCTGCTGTTCACCAACATAGTCTATTGCCCCATGGAGCCCGTCTTCCCTTCTGGCGACACGCATTATATCTATTCCAAGAAGCTGATACTGTTCTCGGGCATAGCGAAGGATACTCCGCTTCGCCGGCATCTGAGTGACAAGTATCAGGTGATCAGGGAGTTCAGTTTCCCCGACCATCACCGTTACAGCGCCTCCGACGTGGCTTCCATAAACTCCGCCGCGCAGGCTAATCCCACGGCCGTGGTGGTCACTACCCAGAAGGACAGCCAGAGGATGCTGGACTGCAAAAAAGTACCTGAAAACCTGCAAAGCAGGATGTTCCAGGTACCTATAAAGGTCGATTTCCTCACCGACAGGGAGAGGGAAGTCTTCGAGGCTACTCTTCTTGGCCGGCTTCGAGAACTTCGTTCTGAGCTTGCACGGACTCCTCGTGGATAGCGTTGAACACGGCTGTGACGAACTTTTCGCTAAGGCCGTATTCCTTTCCTTTCTCCACCACGGCAGCCAGCACCTCGTCCCAGCGTGAAGCCTGGACGATGGCTATGTTGTGTTCCTTCTTGTACTGACCTATCTTGCGGCTGATGTCCTTGCGGGACTTGAGCATGAACAGCAGGTTCTCGTCCAGGATGTCTATCTGGGCACGAAGCTGGTGTATTCCGCTCTTGTAATCCTCGTCGGGGGAGTCCTTTTCACGCACAATCAGGGAAGCGAGCATCTCTCCGAGGTCCTTGGGCAAGAGTTGCTGCTTGGCATCGCTCAGGGCGCAGTCCGGGTTGCAGTGAGACTCTATCATCAGACCTTCGAATCCAAGGTCCAGGGACCTCTGGGACAGTTCTTTGAGGAACTGGCGGGACCCTCCCATGTGGCTGGGGTCGGCAAAGAAGGGGAGCTGCGGATAGCGGGTGCGCAGTTCCACGGCTATCTGCCAGCCGGGGGCGTTGCGGTACCCGATTTTCTCCGAGGTGGAGAAGCCCCTGTGGATTACGCCGAGCTTGCGCACTCCGGCGCGGTTCAGCCTCTCGAGGGCTCCTATCCAGAGGTCAATGTCGGGGTTGACAGGGTTCTTGACCAGTACGGGAATGTCCGTATCTTTCAGTGCGTCAGCTATTTCCTGCATAAGGAAAGGGTTTGCCGTGGTGCGGGCTCCTACCCACACCATGTCCACTCCGAACTTTATGCACTCATATACATGCTTTTCGCTGGCGACCTCGGTGCAGACCTTCAAGCCGTACTCGTTCTTGACCTTGCGCAGCCATTTGAGACCTTCCGTGCCCACTCCTTCGAAACTGCCCGGGTGGGTGCGTGGCTTCCATATTCCGGCGCGGAATACGTGTATGCCTTCGTCGCGCAGTCCTGCTGCTGTTTCCATTACCTGCTGCTCCGTTTCGGCGCTGCAGGGCCCGGCTATTACCATCGGTCTGGGCAGGGTGAAGAATCCCCACCGGGTTACCGGTACGAGGTCGAGTGTCTTGGCCATGTTATCTGATTATTTTCTTTATCCTGTTTGCCTGGTGTATGAGTTCCTCTATGCGGGCCTCGTCGCAAGCGTCTATGGCCTCGCGGAATTCTTTCATCTTATCTATGTATGTATCAACTACTTGCAGCACGTTGTCCCTGTTCTGCACCAGTATGGGCACCCACATGTCGGAGTTGCTCTTGGCGAGCCTGACGGTGGAGGAGAATCCTCCCGAGGCGAGGTCGAAGATATGCTTTTCGTCCTTTTCCTTGTCCAGCACGGTGAGGGCCAGGGCGAAGGATGTCACATGGGAGATATGGGATATGTATGCCGTGTGTACGTCGTGGTTGTCGGCGTTCATGTAGGTGGGCCTCATGTTCAGTACGCCGTAGAGTTCCTCTATCTTGCGCAGGGCCTTGTCAGAGGATTCTTCGCTGTTTGCGAATATGCAGGCGCGGCCGTCGAACAGGTTGGGCATGGCGGCCCGGGGACCTGAATACTCGGTGCCCGCCATGGGATGGGTGGCTACGTAACATTCCCTGTAGGGATGGTAGTGGACGCTGCGGACAATTCGGCTTTTGGTGGAGCAGGTGTCTATCACAATCTTGTCCTTGGCTCCCTGGGCCTGGAACCTGTCCAGCACCTGGGGCAGCATCTTGACCGCCGTGCCGACAGGGACCGCTATCACTACTATGTCGCTGCGGTCCACGCATTCTTCCAGGGGGACAATTTCGTCGGCGAGGCCCATTTTCCCGGCTGCCGCCGCATTGACTGGGTCGGCTTCTACTCCCAGCACCTTGTCCGCGAAGCCCCTTCTCTTTAGGTCTATGGCCATGGACCCGCCTATGAGTCCGAGGCCTACGATTCCTACTATCATAGCGCCGATATCTTCTCTATTGCCTTTTCAAGCAGTTCCACGGGGGCGCAGAGGGAGGCGCGTATGTAGTTGCTGCCGTTCTTGCCGAAGACCATTCCGGGAGTCATGAACACTCCAGCTTCGTAGAGCAGCTTGTCGGACATCCTCTCTCCGAGAGTCTTGGAAGTGTCTGATGTAAGGTAGTGATTGTCAGGACTTATCTCGCCCCAGACGAAGAGCCCTTGGGAGCCTTTGTTGTATCTGAGGCCCAGCAGGTCGTAGAGGCGGCACACCACCTTGAGCCTTTCCCTGTATCCTTCGTTGAGCTTCCTGAACCATTCGGGACCCTGCTCCAGGGCCTTGATTGCGGCCAGCTGTAGGGAGCGGAACATGCCGGAGTCCATCTGGCTCTTTACCTTGAGCACTTCGGCCACATATTCCTTTGCTCCGCAGACCATGCCTATTCGCCAGCCGGACATATTATGGGCCTTGCTCAGGGAGTTCATTTCGAGGCAGCATTCACGCGAGCCTTCCACCGCGAGTATCGAAACGGGAGAGTCGTTGAGTATGAAGCTGTAAGGATTGTCGTTGACTATCAGGATGTTGTGCTTCTTTCCAAACGCTACCAGCCTTTCGTAGAGTTCCATTGAGGCCGGAGTGCCTGTGGGCATGTTGGGATAGTTGGTCCACATGAGCTTGACTCCGTCAAGGTCCATGGACTCCAGTGCGTCGAAGTCGGGCAGGAAGCCGTTTCCGGCCTTGAGGTCGTATGTCAGCATCTGCGCTCCGACAAGGAGTGAGGCGGAGGTGTAGGTGGGGTATCCGGGGTCGGGTACGAGCACCTTGTCGCCGGGGTTGACGAAGGCCATTGATATGAGCAGTATGCCTTCTTTCGAGCCCATGAGTGGCTGTATGTCGGTTTCGGGGTCCAGGGCGACTCCATAATATCTTTCATACCAGGAAGCGAATGCGGCCCTCAGCTGCGGCAGTCCTCTGTAGTTCTGGTACTTGTGGCTGTCGGGCAGCAGGGCGCTTTCCCTGAGGGTTTCTATAGCCTCTGCAGGGGGCATGCCGTCAGGTGCGCCTATTCCGAGGTTGATGACCGGGTCGAGGCCCTTTGCCATGCGCTCTGCGCTGAGAGCGGCGATTTCGGGGTTCTTGACCGAGAAGTAGTAAGGCTTGACGCTTTGCGTCCTTTCAGCTGGGGAAATGATCATATCTGTGAGGGGTATTCGCCAAGAACGTCAAGGTCTTCTATCAGCGGGCGTACCGCCGCAAGTGCCTGAATGTAACGTTCATAGCTGTCAAACTTTATATCTGCATAGAAGAAGTACTGCCATTCTTTGCCGGGTATGGGCAGGGACTGTATCCTGGTGAGGTTCATGTCGTAGAAGGACAGTATCGTGAGTATGTGGGCGAGGGAGCCGGGTTTATGCGGCAGGGTAAAGCACAGGGAGGATTTGCTGATTTGTTCGCGGGGAACTTCTATTTCGTCGTCCAGGATGAGGAAGCGGGTGAAGTTCTGCTTGAATGTTTCTATGCTCGGGCGGAGTATTTCCAGTCCGTAGCGTTCTGCCGCGACTAAGGAGGCCACGGCTCCTATTCCGTACAGTTTCTCATTGGCTATGTCGGCGGCGCTTTTTGCCGTGTCTTCCGATTCCCTCAGGGTAATCCACGGACATTCCTTTTCGAAGAATTCCCTGGTCTGGTTGATTGCCATGTAGTGGGTGCGTACCTCGCGTATATCTTCCAGCTTTTGTCCTGGAAGGGCCATAAGGTTCTGATGTATAGGGAGATACACTTCGCCTTTGATTTTCTGCGGGTGCTTTCTCAGCAGGTCGAAGTTGGGGAGGAGTCCTCCTGAGATGGTGTTTTCTATGGCCATTACCATGGCATCGGCACGGCCAGTCCCGGCGGCTTCGAAAAGTGCGTCGAAGGTGGCGCATTCGACTATCTGCGGGTCGGTGTAGAACCGCCTTGCGGCTTCCTCATGGAAACAGCCTGAAAATCCCTGTATGGCTACTCTCTTCATATAAGTTACAAAAATAACTAAAAAATTGAAATCTTGGCACTTGTTGATGCTCTTTGTTTTAGTCATGTTCAAAAAATAAAAATAGGCCGGTCCTTTCTTCCGGACCGGCCTATCGGCTTGAGTGGAATCTCCGCTACAGATCGTTCATCTGCGCCTCGAAATCCTCCTTGCTGCTCACCACAATCTCCTGGAAGTCCTTCTGACCTGTTCCTGCAGGAATGAGGTGGCCGCTGATGACATTCTCCTTAAGACCTTCGAGCCTGTCCACGCGGGCGCGGATAGCGGCCTCGCTGAGCACCTTGGTAGTCTCCTGGAAGGAAGCTGCCGATATGAAGCTGTCGGTCTTGAGGGCCGCGCGGGTGATACCCTGGAGCACCTGGAAGGCTGTTGCGGGCTTCGCATCGCGAGCCGCCATCATCTTCAGGCCCTGACGCTGCAGCGAGTCGTTCTCGTTGGCCAGGTCGCGGGCGGAAATGATTCTTCCTGCCGTATATCTCTGGGAATCTCCGCTGTCGAGAATGTAGTACTTGCCATAGATATCGTCGTTGGTATCCATGAACAGCCACTTGTCCACAAGTTCCTCGGGCAGGAACTCGGTATCGCCGGGATCCTGGATCTGGACCTTGCGCATCATCTGGCGCACTATGATCTCGAAATGCTTGTCATTGATTTTCACACCTTGCAGACGGTACACTGCCTGAACCTCGTTGACGATGTACTCCTGGGCCTTGACAGGACCGAGCACATTGAGGATGTCGGTAGGGGAGATGCCGCCGTCGGACAGACGTGAACCTGCCTTGACGTAGTCGTTCTCCTGGACCAGTATCTGCTTGGTCATAGGTACGAGATAGTGTTTCTCGACACCTGAAGGGTTCTTGACGATAATCTCGCGGTTACCTCTCTTGATCTTGCCAAGCTCGACCTCTCCGTTGATTTCGGAAATGATGGCGGGACTTGAAGGATTGCGGGCCTCGAACAGTTCGGTGACTCGGGGGAGACCTCCGGTAATATCGCTGGACTTTCCGATGGCGCGAGATATCTTGATGATTATGTCGCCAATGTTCGCCTGCTGGCCGTCAGTTGCTATGACGTGTGCGCCGACAGGGAGGTTGTACTGCTTCACGGTGAGGCCGTCATCATTGACGATGAGTATGGACGGGCTCTTGCTCTTGTCACGGGACTCGATGATAATCTTGTCGCGGGACACGTAGTCGTCCGTATTCTCCTCGTGGAAGGTAATTCCGTCGATCATGTTCTCGAACCTTACGATACCGGCACTCTCGACTATCGTAATGGCGTTGTAAGGGTCCCAGTCGCAGATGGTGTCGCCGTTGGTGACGGTCTCACCGTCCTTCTTGTGCAGCACTGCGCCGTAGGGCACGTCGTACTGGGAGAAGGTGATTCCGGTCTTCTCATCTATGATGCGAAGTTCGGTCATACGGCTTACTACCACTGTCTCGGGATTGCCTGCCTTGTCCATTCTCTCTATGGTCCTGAGCTCGCTGTACTGGAGCTTTCCGTTGTACTTGGACTCGATGGAGGAATCGGCTGCCGTGCTGGAAGCCGTACCACCGACGTGGAAAGTACGGAGGGTCAGCTGGGTACCCGGCTCACCGATGGACTGGGCGGCGATGACGCCGACGACCTCTCCCTTCTCGACCATGCGGCTGGTGGCGAGGTTGCGTCCGTAGCACTTTGCGCAGACTCCCTTGCGGGACTCGCAGGTGAGGACGGAACGGATTTCCACCTGCTCTATGGGCAGGGAATCGATGAGGTCTGCCACTTTCTCCCTGATTTCTTCACCTGCACGGATGATGAGCTCGCCCGTCAGAGGGTTGAAGATATCATGTACGGAGGTACGTCCAAGGATACGCTCGCCGAGGGACTCGACGACATCGTCCTTGTTCTTTATGGCTGTTGCGATAAGTCCGCGGAGGGTGCCGCAATCTTCCTCGTTGATAATCACATCGTGGGAAACATCGACCAGACGGCGGGTCAGGTAACCTGCGTCAGCGGTCTTGAGGGCGGTATCGGCCAGACCCTTACGGGCACCGTGGGTGGAGATGAAGTACTCCAGCACGGACATTCCTTCCTTCAGGTTGGACACGATAGGGTTCTCGATGATTTCCGCGCCGGCCGCACCCGACTTCTGGGGTTTGGCCATCAATCCGCGCATTCCGCAAAGCTGCTTGATCTGCTGGGTTGAGCCACGTGCTCCCGAATCCAGCATCATGTACACGGGATTGAAACCTTTCTGGTCTGCGGAAATCTGTTTCTCCACTATTGAGGTCAGCTTGTTGTCTATGGCTGTCCAGAGGTCGATGACCTTGTTGTAACGCTCGTTGTTGGTGATGAAGCCCATCGCGAAGTTGCTCTTGATGCTCTCCACTTCCTTGTAGCCTTCGTTGATGAGTCCGGTCTTCTCGCCGGGGATGAGGACATCTCCCAGGTTGAAGGATATGCCGGCGCGGAAGGCACGGTCGTAACCGAGGTTCTTTATGTCATCGAGGAATTTGGCGGTACGGGTCACGCCGGTCGATTTGATGACCGTGGTGATGATCTTTCTGAGGGCCTTCTTGCCGAGCACCTCGTTCACGTACGGCACATCGTCCGGTACCAGCTGGTTCACGATGATGCGTCCGGCAGTGGTCTTCACCATCTGCGTTCCCTTTGCAGGGTCCTGCTTGTCAACCGGAATCCTGACGCTGATTTCAGCGTGAAGGTCTATGGCCTTCTCGTTCAGGGCTACGATAACTTCCTCGGGGCCGTAGAACTTCATTCCCTCGCCCTTTGCACCGGGGCGTATCTTGGTAATGTAGTACAGTCCGAGCACCATGTCCTGTGAAGGAACGGTGATAGGGGTACCGTTGGCCGGGTTGAGGATGTTCTGGCTGCCGAGCATGAGCAGCTGGGCCTCCATTATGGCCGCATTGCCCAGAGGAAGGTGGACTGCCATCTGATCACCGTCGAAGTCGGCGTTGAAAGCCGTACATGCGAGAGGATGCAGCTGTATTGCCTTTCCTTCAATCATCTTGGGCTGGAAAGCCTGGATACCCAGACGGTGCAGGGTAGGTGCACGGTTGAGCAGTACGGGATGTCCTTTCATCACGTTCTCGAGGATGTCCCAGATGACAGGGTCCTTGCGGTCCACTATCTTCTTTGCGGACTTGACGGTCTTGACGATACCGCGCTCGATGAGCTTGCGGATGATGAAAGGCTTGTAGAGTTCGGCTGCCATGAACTTGGGCAGACCGCACTCGTGCATGTTCAGTTCAGGTCCTACGACGATAACCGAACGTGCGGAGTAATCGACACGCTTGCCGAGGAGGTTCTGGCGGAAACGTCCCTGCTTGCCCTTGAGGCTGTCGGAAAGGGACTTGAGCGCCCTGTTGCTCTCGCTCTTGACCGCGCTGGACTTCTTGGAGTTGTCGAAGAGGGAATCGACGGCTTCCTGGAGCATGCGCTTCTCGTTGCGCAGGATCACTTCCGGAGCCTTGATCTCGATGAGTTTCTTCAGACGGTTGTTGCGGATGATGACGCGGCGGTACAGGTCGTTGAGGTCAGAGGTCGCGAAACGGCCGCCGTCCAGCGGAACGAGCGGGCGGAGGTCCGGCGGGGTGACCGGCAGGACCTTCATGATCATCCACTCGGGACGGTTGATGTCCTTGGACTCCTGGAACCATTTCACCACGGACAGGCGCTTGAGAAGGTCGGTCTTCCGCTGCTGGGAGGACTCGGAACGCATCTGCTGGCGCAGGGACTTGCCCAACTGCTCCACGTCGATCTCCTTGAGGAGGTCGTAGATGCCCTCGGCGCCCATCTTGGCGACGAACTTCTGGGGATCGTCGGCAGACAGGGTGTAGTTCTCCGGGAAACGGTCCATCACCGTTATGTACTCGTCCTCGGAGAGGAGGTCGTACTTCTGGTACTCGCTCAGACCGGGATTGATGACGATGTACTTCTCGTAGTAGATCACGGACTCGAGTTTCTTGGCCGGGATGCCGAGCAGGGCGCTGATCTTGTTCGGGGCGCTCTTGAAGTACCAGATGTGGGCCACCGGAACGGTCAGGGCGATATGGCCCATGCGCTCGCGGCGGACTTTCTTCTCAGTCACTTCCACACCGCAGCGGTCGCAGACGATTCCGCGGTAGCGGATGCGCTTGTACTTGCCGCAGTAGCACTCGTAGTCCTTGGTCGGACCGAAGATCTTCTCGCAGAACAGGCCGTCACGCTCGGGCTTGTAGGTCCGGTAGTTGACCGTTTCCGGCTTCAGGACCTCGCCGCAGGACCTTTCGGTGATGTCCTCCGGGGAAGCGAGGGCGATGGAGATCTTCGAGAAGTTGCTCTTCACCTTGTTTTCCTTGTTGTTATATACAGGCATAACTCTTTCTGCTTCATTAAGGTTAGTCCAAAGTGACCTTGAGACCGAGGCCGCGGAGTTCGTGCAGGAGCACGTTCAGGGACTCGGGAATGCCCGGAGCAGGCATCGGATCGCCCTTGACGATGGCCTCGTACGTCTTGGAACGGCCGTTGACATCGTCGGACTTGACGGTCAGGATCTCCTGGAGGGTGTTCGCGGCGCCGTAGGCCTCGAGGGCCCAGACTTCCATCTCACCGAAACGCTGGCC
>JAFVCK010000001.1 GCA_017479265.1 Bacteroidales bacterium
TAGTAACACGACTGTTGAAAAGCCAGTCATCCAGATATCCGGGTACTATAAGGATTTCGGATACGGCTTTTATTGCACCCGTCTTGAAAAGCAGGCCATCCGCTGGGCTCTAACCAAACGCGGGGAGCATATCGTAAACCAATATAGTTATACTCCGGATTCCTCCCTGAAAGTCCTCAAGTTCGATACAATGACAGATGAGTGGCTTGATTTTGTGGCCGCGTGCCGCAAGGGCGTTCCTCATGATTATGATTTGGTAGAAGGCCCAATGGCCGATGACCAGATATGGGATTATGTTGAAGACTTCATTGCGGGGAGCATTACTCGTGAAGCTTTCTGGGAACTGGCCAAGTTCAAATATCCCACGCATCAGATTGTTTTCTGCAGCGGAAAGGCACTTGAAACACTAACATTTATTAACGCCCAATCGTATGACGAATAAGTTTTTCAAAAGTGATAACATAACGGAGAACGATTTGTTCTTTGTCTGCTATATGATTGAGCGTGTGGCACGTAAGCTCCATCAACCAAACAAGTATGTCGTGGCGGCTATGGGTTATGACGAACTGTACCGTCAACTATCCCTAGCTTCCGTCCTTCATAGCGAGAATCCGCTCAAGGTAGAGAACGATTGGATTGAGGAAAACCAGCTTGTGAAGGGCAGTTTTGATGTGACCCATGTCCGGAGTGATTTGAATGTCCATGTGCCTTCGGCTTTGCAAATGGGGAAAGTCTATAAACGGCTTATAATGAGCACCCTGTCAAATGGAGAAGATTGGGTAAAGGCACTGATTCGAGTCTATTCAAGCCCCATCTGCAAGACTTTGGACAATTACAACACCAGCGCTTTTTATGAGCCCGCTCCAGTAATAGCCAGGGCATACGCTGCTGGTGCATTTTAGGAAAAATAAAAAAACCTGCATCACCGCGATGCAGGTTTTTTGCGCTCTATGAGTTCGTAACTACTCCCTGTCGAGGAATGAGACGAAGGCATCGGCGTCCAGGTTGTAGCCACGCGGGCCTGCGAGGATGTTTCCGTCAGGGTCGAGGATGAAGTAATTGGGCTGGGAATTCACGCCGAACTTGTCCAGCACCAGACGGGAATTGACCCTGCCTACGTCTTTCAGCACCTTCCCCTCGGGAGTGGTCACCCACTTGTCCTGAGGGAGGCGGGCCTTGTCGTCCACGTAGAGTGTGACAATCTCGAAATTGTCCCTCAGCCTCTGCAGCACCCGAGGCTCGCTCCAAACGCGTGCCTCCATTTCGCGGCAGTTCACGCAGCCGTGCCCGCTGATGTCCACGAACACCAGGCGGCCGCTCTCGCGGGCAGCCTCGCAGGCATTCTCCAGATTGTCATATCCGCTCAGTCCGTGGGGGAGTTTCAAGGTGCCCGTGTTCTCGGAAGGTGCCGTCGCGGCGCTCACCGCCAGAGGCTGGGTCGGAATCACGAAATCCTGGGTCTCCATAGGCGGAAGATATCCGCTGAGGGCCTTGAGGGGCGCTCCCCACATTCCCGGAATCATATACACCACGAAGGTGAAGTCTATGATTACGAGCGCCAGACGGCCTATGGAAAGATGCTCCATGGGGCTGTCGTATTTGAAGCGTATCTTGCCCAGCAGATAGAGTCCCAGCAGAGTGAAGCAGACTATCCAGATGGCCAGATAGACCTCGCGGTCCAGAAGGCGCCAGTGGTAGGTCTGGTCGGCGGTGCTGAGGAACTTGAATCCAAGGGCTATTTCCACGAAGCCCAGCACGACCTTGACGCTGTTGAGCCATCCGCCGCTCTTGGGCAGTTTCTTCAGCACGGTGGGGAAGAAGGCGAACAGCACGAAAGGCAGGGCGAAAGCTATGCTGAAAGCCAGCATGGTAACCATGGGGGTCCAGAACTCACCCTGGGTGCTCTTGATAAGCACGGTACCTACTATGGGGCCGGTGCAGCTGAAACTGACCAGCACCAGGGTGAGGGCCAGGAAGAACACTCCCAGCAGGCCCTTCTTCTCGCTGCCCTTGTCTGCCTGGTTGGTCCACTTGGAAGGCAGCACTATCTCGAAGGCTCCGAAGAAGGAGGCCGCGAAGACCATGAATATCAGGAAGAACAGTATATTGGGCAGCCAATGCGTTGACAGCCAGTTGAATATGTCGGCGGTCACAGCTGAGCCGCCCACAGTCCAGGTTATGCCTATGATAAGGCAGATGGGTACTGTGTACAGCAGCACTATGAACACTCCGTACATCAGGGCCTTGAAACGGCCCGCTGCCGCAGAGCCGGACTGCTTGAGGAAGAAGGACACCGTCATCGGCACCATTGGGAACACGCAGGGAGTCAGCAGCATCAGAAGGCCCCAAAGTATGGCCTCCAGAATCAGGCTCCAGATGCCGGACCCGCCTGTCGACGGCAGCTTGACATCCGCCGTAAATGCATATTCCTCAGGCATATTGCACTGGTCCCCGCTGCATGCGCTCCAGGTTACGGTGCCTCCCACCTGCACTTTGCCCTCACCGCTTAGGGCAAGGTCCTGCCGGATGACATAAGTCCCGACAACCACCTCTTCTCCCTTATAGTCCGAAGGCTCGAACTCCTCGACAGGGCTGCCGACGGTCTGCACCTGCTCGGATGCATCCACGGCAAGGGTGGTACCGACATATTTCGCGGCCATGGGATGGACATAATATCCCTCCTCTATGGTGCCTGTCAGCACCAGTTGCCAGCCGTCTCCGGCCTTTTTAACTTCTGATTTCCAATCAACCGTAGGGTTCTGGAGGGCGCCTGCAACAAGAAGCAGAGCCCCGATGAGAGTTTTGACCATATCTTACTTGATGGTGTTTTCTATAAGTTCGGTTACTCCGGCAGAGGAAGGTCTGTCGGCATTCAGGGCGATAATCCTGCCGTCCTTGTCCAGCATGACAAAGCGGGGGATAGCGGAAATCTTGTAGCGCTGCGCCACATCCTCCTGTCCCTTTTCCGTCAGTATATACTGCGCCCAGGCGGGTTTCTCGTCCTCCAGCTGCTTCTTCCATGCCTCCTTGTCCTCGTCCAGGGATATGCTCACGAAGGCTATTTTCTTGTTGCCTGCATACTTGGCCGCAAGTTTCGCCATGTGTGGAATTTCGCCCTGGCAGGGACCGCACCATGTGGCCCAGAAGTCTATGTAGAGCGCTTTTCCGCGCAGGTCGGAGAGCATGACCTTCTTGCCGGAAGGGTCCTCCATCTCAATCTGGGGAGCCTCGCTGCCGGGAGCCAGAGTCACGGTAGCCTCGTAAAGGTCCGAGACCTGCTCGATGTAGGCAGGGTCCTTGCAGACTGCGCTGTAGAATGAATATGCCTCCTTTGCTCCGGCCGTGTTGCCCATGGACAGATAGTTGCGGAGCAGGCTGGTCATGAAGAAGTTGTTGTCTCCCATGGAGGAGAATGTGCTTCCGGCCTGTTTCACGGCCTGAACTATGTCCAGTCCGTCGATACCGCAGACGTATGCAGCCACCCCGTTGAATATCTTCTGCTTGTCCTCGTCGGAAAGGGCGTCGGGGTCGTTGGCCGCGGCGAAGGCCGCATAATCCTTGTCCTCCACTGCCTTGCCGTCACGGGCGAGGGCTATGAAAGGATAATAGTAGGAATACTCCTTGAGGTTGTTGTCGATAAGGGGAGTGTAATAGTCGATGACCTTCTGGTTGCCGGTCGCGGAGAGCAGGCTGCGGCACTTGTCCGCATTCTGCGCTATGACGGCGGTATATGAATTGAAATCAGCGGGTGTGCCGATTTCTTCCAGCACCTGCCATGCACCGAAGAAATGGTTGAAATAGTAGCGGCAGAATTCGTTCTCGGCCGCTCCCTCTCCTTCGAAATGGAACTCGTCCTCACGCTCGGGCACGGTACAGTCGAACACGGCATTGTAGGTCTTGCCCTTTTCTATGCAGGTGCGGAACATGAATTTGTCCACGAAGAAAGGCGCGTCCAGCCAGTCCTCGGCCATGTCCAGTTCCAGGGTAAAAGTACCGTCCTCGGCTACTTCGGCGGGGTATTCGTCAAATCCTCCCTGTCCGTTGGGAATGAAAAACTCGGTATATTCCCCGTTGTAACCCAGAATCTTGCCGTTGACAACGGTCTTTTTACTGCCCTGGCAGGCAGCGATGGCCGCCAGGGCGAGTATTATTGCCAATGCTCTTTTCATGATAACTCTCAGTCTTCATCCTCTTCT
Source organism: Bacteroidales bacterium (assembly GCA_017479265.1). GTDB lineage: Bacteria > Bacteroidota > Bacteroidia > Bacteroidales > UBA932 > Cryptobacteroides. The sequence continues at coordinate 4,197 of JAFVCK010000001.1, forward strand.
TCTACAGGGAATTCGATTTCCCACTCAGTCTTGTCGTCGGCGAAATTGAATTCCTCTCCTTCGGAGTTCCTCATGGTACCGGTGATTATATATTTTCCGCTCTCCTTCTTTACGAGGGTAAGAGATACGAAATCGTCGGGGATGAAATAGTTCAGCAGACCGTAAGTTATATAAGAACCCATGGGGAAAGAGAACTCGCCGAAATCCTGCATGAGTCCGATGTCGGCAGCGCCGGCTCTACCGGGAGCGGCTGTGCTGGTGTATGTGCCGGAGAGGTCGGATTTCTCCAGGTCTCCAGGTTCAGTGTGGTCGATATAGATGGAGAACAAGCTCATAGGGTATGAATACTCGCAGGCGAGAGTGATTCCGATGTTGGTTGCATTATAGACGGATTCACCCATGTATGTGCAGACAACGGCCACTATATCGGTAGGATCGGCACCTTCTTCGACAGGATATACGGCACCCTCGGTGTTCATTTTGACAGGTCCCTCATAGTAGAACTTGACATCTGCTCCGGCATCGTCCTTGAGGTCGGTCTTGATGGTATATACTCCGTCCTTTTCGCTTATGGTGACGGTACCGTCAATAATCTGGGTGACAGTTTCGACCTCGCCTATGGCAGTAACCATGAACGAGCCGTACTGGAGTTCTTCCTCCTCTCCGTCGTCATCGAGTACCACTATCTTGCCGGGCACCCATGTTTTGGCCTCTCCGATAATCTGCATCTTGGAAATGTCGTCCTTGCCCTTCTTGTATGTTCCGGTAGTGAGGGTCACTTCCTCGGCGCTCTCGAAGCATTCGGTGAATATGTCCAGATTGACGGTATAACGCCCATCGACGCTTGCGAGCATGATATTGGCCTGACCGCCGTTGAACTTAGTCTTTCCTGTCATCTTCTGGAGCAGTACTCCGGCATAAAATACTTCTCCGATTTTGGTCTCTATATATCCTGGATATGCGCTGGCCTTATCCTGGGAGACGCTTACGGTTGCGCTGGCGCTGCCGGCCTTGACGGTGACGGTGGCATTGCGTGCAGCCTTTTCGGTGTTGGGGCTGGCGGTAAGGTTGAGTTCCTTGCCGTCCACTGTGGCTGTCAGCCAGGAATCGCTGCTCTCGGCGGTTATGGGGCTGGCCTCTGTCTCGATGGCGAGCTTGACGCTGCCGCCCTCACCTGTGAAGGTAGCGGTGGCAGGGGTTACGGTTACGCTGTCCGTAGTGTTGGACGGCGCAGGGTTTTTCTTGCAGGCGAAGACCGCCAGAAGTGCTGCCGCAGCAGCGAGAATCATAGTTCTTTTCATAATTGTAAAGTATTAATTGTTTGAGTATTCGGGATGCCAGGAAAGGATTTTGGGAGGTATCTCCATTACGAGCCTTTCCTTTGTGAGTGTATATTCATTGCTGCCGTCCGTGTGGGTGTACCAGTCCTTCATGTACTGGAAGGCGGGGTCGTCCCAGAGGCGTCGCATGTCCAGCCAGGTGTTACCGAAGCCTATGTATTCGCGCATTCTCTCCTCGACTGCCGCGACCACCAGATCGCCGGACACGGGGGCATCGGCGGAGTCCATCCTGTGCTTGCGGAATTCTTCCAGGAGAGCGGCGGCCTCGGAGTCCTTGCCGCTCCGGGCCAGGCACTCTGCATACATCAGGCACACGTCAGCCAGTCCTATGCCTATATTGGTGAGCATGGAAGAAGTGTTCGCCGCATATCTCTGGCCGGGGACGGCCGAAGGGTACGCGCTCGCCCCGGAAGGTATGCCCGTCAGCTGGGCAAGTCGGGTGTCGCCGGGGCTGAAATAATGTGCCAGCACCTCGTCCTTGATGCTGAAAATAATTGAATTGTAATAAGTTGTATATACTGCCGGCCATAGCCTCGCCATGCTGGAGAACAGGAAGAGGTATTCGCTGTTCTGCACCCAGTCGGTGGGAAGGTCGAGGGTCTTGTCGTCCTTCAGGCGGGTGTTGTAGTCCAGCAGGGCGCAGCCGCTGCCAAGGGCATCTTCCCAGGCGCTCGCGAGCACGCTCTCCGCCTCCTTGTAATTGCCCATCATCCACAGTACCTTGCCCAGCATTGCCTCGCCGGTGGGCTTGAACACCCTTTTGAAATGCTCGCTCTCGTCGGCAAGGTCGGGAATGGCCTCCCTCATCTCATTGAGTATGAACTCGTAAACCTGGGCCACGCTCTTTCTGGGGTAGTCCGTTTCGAGGGTGGAGGCCGTGGTAATAAGCGGGATGCACGGGTCGGAGGCTGCCGTGGCCTCGTTGTACGGCATGCCGAAGAACTGGGCCATGGTGAATAGCATCCAGGCCCTGACCATACGCGCCTCGGCGAGAACGGCCTTGCGCTCGGCCTCCGTGCCGTTCGAAGCGCCCATCACCTCGGCGATTACCACGTTCATGGGATACAGGAAGGAGGCAGGATAGTTCCATTCCCCGCAATTCTCATCGGGCAGGAATATGTCCTTTTTCCAGCAATAGGCGTTGCAGATGTCGCTGCCCATGTTGGCGTATGCATTGCCGTAGCCGTCGGCATCGGTGGTGAATTCGAATGACATGTATTCGAAGACCTCGTCCATGAGCATGTATTCCTGGCCGTAAATCATGCCTGAATATTGCTCCAGGGTGCCGGGAATGTCGTAGCCCCTTGGCTTTACATCCAGATATCGGGTGCATGAGAACAGGGTCGGAAGCAGGAGTATTGTCAGAAACTTTCTCATGGCATCAGAATTCTATGTTGAGGTTGGCTGTGAAGGCAGGACGGAAACGGTCGGAGCGCACGCCCGCTGAAAGGCTGAAAGCTTCGGGGTCTATGCCCTGTCCGTTGGCCGCTATGTAGAAGAGGTTGCTCACCTGGGCTCCTATGGTTATGCTGCGCGTCCCTATTTTCCCGCAGATTTTCTCGGGAAGGGTGTAACTGAGGCTTAAATCCCTGAGTTTCAGATATGAAGCAGAGAGCACGTTGATATCGGCATAGCGGTAGAGCGAAGTCACGTCATTCTCGTTTATGCTGGTGTCCGACAACGGGAAGTAGGCCGGAATGTCCGTGCGGGCCTCGTCTCCGGGAGCCTTCCAGCGGGCGGCGAAGTCGTTGTGCAGTCCGCCTGTGAGCCTGTAGGTGTACTGGGTGTTGATGTCGTTGCGCAGCTTGTGCCCAAGATTGTAGATGAACAGGCAGGAGAAAGTCAGGCCGCGCCAGGACAGGGTAGTGCCGAAGGAACCGAACACAGGCGGAATGGTAGTGCCGAGGTAAGGCACGGCCGAAGCATCCTTGACATCGGCTACGGCATCAACTATGGCCCCGTTCTCGTCATATACCCTGGAACGGCCGTTTGCGGGGTCGAGCCCGGCCCAGCGGTATCCGAACAGGGTGCCGTAAGGATATCCCTCCCAGTAGGAGTAGCCCATCAGGGCGGAAGGAGTGTCGGGAGGGGTTATGTACATGCTCTCCAGGCGGTTGCGGTTCCATGTGAGATTGGCAGAAGCGTCCCAGCGCAGGTCGCCCGAGGTGAGAATGTTGCCGTTCACGGACAGCTCGAAGCCCCTGTTGGACATCTCGCCTATGTTGGAAAGCACGCTCGTAAATCCCGTGGTGGGATCCACCGGCACCGCCGTCAGCAGGTTGGTGGTGTACTTGTCGTAAATGTCCAGGGAAATGTCCAGACGGCCGCTGAACGCCGTAAAGTCCACGCCGGCGTTGAGGGTGCGGGTCTTCTCCCAGGTCAGTTTGTTGTTGGCCGGGGTAATGATGGTGTATCCGAGGCCGAAACGGGAATAATCCGGGCTGGAAACGGACTGGATAAGGTTGTAGGGGCCGCCCTGCCCGGGGTCGGGAGAGTTGCCGGCGAGTCCCCAGCTGAGCCTGAGGTTCAGCCTGTCCAGCCACTGGGCGCCCTGCATCCAGCTTTCCTTCTTCATGTTCCATATACCGCCCACGGACCATATAGGCTTGAACTGCACGGAAGGGTCGCTGCCGAACAGGTTGGACTGGTCCACCCGCACGCTGGCATTGATGGAATAGCGGTCCATCAGGGTATATCCGGCATTGGCGTACATGGATACGAAGCGGTATTCTATCTCCGACTGGGTGAAGCTGTTGGGCTCGAATTCGTTGGCCGAAGCCCCGCTCATCATGGGCAGCAGAGGATTTTTGACTCCCGTGGTGCTGAGGAAATAGTCGTCGTAGAATATGTACTGCATGGTCTGCATGTCATATCCTCTCATAAAAGTCGATTTGCCGGAAGTCTTGTTGGAGTTGAACTCGAATCCGGCCAGGGCCGTGACAGCATGATTGGAAGCGAAAGTCTTGTTGAAACTCAGTTGGTTACGCACGGTATAAGCGGTGCCCGTGGTGTGCGCATCGGTGAAATGTCCGCCGGAAGAGGGGAGATATCCCTTGCCGTCGGGCCCCAGGGCGTATGCCCTTTCAACCATTACCATGAAGGTCTCGGCGGGATAATATGACTCGCTTTCCGTGCTGGAGAAAGAATACTGGAAACGGCCCTCGTAGGTGAGCCATTCGGTGAAGTCTATGGTGATGCCCAGATTGCCCCTTACTGCATACTCAAGGCTCTTGCTCGTGCTTTCCATGTAGTCCCTGACGGGATAGTAGCCAAGGTCTATGCCTCCCTTTTCCAGCACCTTGGCGGTGATGGATTTGGGAAGGAAATAGCCCGACATGTCCAGGAAATTGCCCTCTGCGTCCGTGAAAGCGGCATAAGGCAGGTCCGTGGAATAGCTGGAGAACTCGTCGGAGGCGGTGAGGTGGGAGGTGCTGCGGGCGTGCATGGCGTTCAGCGAGGCATCCAGCCTCAGCCAGTCCCCGAGCCTTATTATGTCCCTCAGATATGCCCTGTATTCCTGGGAAGGGTCTTTCTGCGTGCCGCGCTCGCCCTGGAAATCGAAGGAGACGAAGTAGGTGTTTCTGTCGTTGCCGCCGGACAGGGACACCGAATGTGTCGTCAGGAAAGCGTTGGACATGAAGTATTTCTCGTAGCTGTCCCTCCAGCTTCGGGAGGCCAGAAGGTCCAGCTGCGCATCCCTTTCGGCGAGGCTCGTCTCACCCAGGAAATAGCGGTACAGGGCCTCCTCATGGGGATAGACTATGGGATAGTTGGCAGTCCCGCCATAGGTGGTGGCGTTTATGTCGGCCCAGGTGTAGGTATATGGGTCGAAGACTTCCTTGGCTGTAGCTATGAAACTCCGGCTGTCCATGCGGTCCATATAGGAGTAGTCGGGCTTGCCGCGCCATGTGAACGTGCCGTTGTAAGTTACCGTGGGCTTGGATGCCGCTGCCCCGGAGCGGGTCGTGAACACCACCACGCCGTTGGCCGCCTGCGCTCCCCAGATGGAGGCCGCAGTGGCATCCTTGAGGAAGGTAACGCTCTCTATGTTGGACGGGCTGACCATTTTCTCCAGCAGGTCCCTGCTCATGGGCACGCCATCGACAATATACAGGGGCTCCGTCTTGGAATTGATGGAGGACATGCCCCTTATCAGATATGTGGTGCCTTCCGCCGAGGAATTGACATTCAGTCCGGCAACGGCTCCTTCAAGGCCCTTCAAGGGGCTTCCCGTGGCGGTTGCGCGGTTCTGCACCCGGGCTCCCTTGACGGTCGCGAAGGAGCCTGCGCTGCGTTCCTTGGAAAGGGTCTGGTAGCCTGTCACCACCACCTGGTTGAGGAATTCCACATTGTCCTGCATCACGATAACGAGGGGCTTGCCTTCCCCGGCTAACACCTCCCGGCTGTCCATGCCTATGTAGGTCACGGAGATTATGTCTTCAGGGCCGCTTACCTCCAGGCTCCAGCGCCCGTCGGCATCGCTGAAAGTACCTCTGTCCGTGCCTTTTACGGCAAGGGCGGCACCGGCGAGAGGGTCTCCTCCCGCATCGGTCACCGTTCCCGTCACGGTATATGTGCGGCTTGTCCCGTCTTTCTCCTGCTGCCGGGAAGGCACCGTGTTCTCCTGTGCCATCAGCAGGCTTCCGCAAAGAAAGGCCATCAACACCGCCAATATTCTGATTAGCTTCATTTTGCAAAAATAATTCTTTTTTGTCTGATTTCCTATTTAGTCATGTTCAAAAAATAACCTGCATCACTTGAACACGTAGCCACCCTCGGCTTGTAAGAGGGAGGGGCCCGCCGCTTTGCGGTGGGAGGGGCCGAACGGAGTGAGGCGGTTCATAGTGAAGCAGGTTATTTTTTAATGTTTTCTTATATTTTTATTTTCGTAAATATTTGATTATCAGGAGATTATTTTGCCAAGGGTTTACAATTTCCGCTACAGGGGTAGGATTTGGGATGGGAATCCTCTATATTTGCGTCAAAGCATGGCCTTATGAAAAGAATCCTGACCACAGTCCTGTGCGTGCTTTCAGCAGCGTCCCTGTGCGCACATCCTACCCTTGAGCGCCCCGACAAGGCGAGCGCCGTTTTCCGCACCGACACCTCCGCCCTCATGCTGACCTTCTGCGGCAAGGGCATAATCCGGGTGGAATATTCCTTCGACGGCACGTTCTCCAAGGAGGCTCCGACTCCTGCCGTGGTAAACCCCGTAGTGGAGCCTTGCAGCATAGAGGTTAACGAGGCTGCCTCCCTTTATGAGATATTCACCGGCGACCTTCGCGTCAGCATAGACAAGGACCCTCTGAGGGTGCGCATATACGATAAGTATCAGAAACTTATCACCTCCGACGAGGGCCATTTCCGAGACGATGACGGCATACGCTGTGTCCGTACCATGGCAAGGGACGAGCAGTTCTTCGGCCTTGGCGAAAAGGCGGACCTGATGAACAGGAGGGGCGGAGTGTACACCATGTGGAACAGCGACAAGCCCTGCTACTGCATAGACGAGGACCCCCTGTACAAGAGCATACCCTTCTTCCTCAGCAGCAAGCGCTACGGGATATTCTTTGACAACAGCTGGAAATCTGTCTTCGACTTCACCGGCCGCAAGACCTGTTCCTTCGGTGCCGAAGGCGGGGAAATGATATACTATGTGATTACAGGTGAGGACTATAAGGATATTCTCAAAAAGTATATAATGCTGACCGGGAAGCCCGTTATGCCCCCTCGCTGGGCCCTCGGATTCTCCCAGTGCAGGGGCTCATACGTCCGCGAGGACCTCGCCCTGGAAGTGGCCCGGAACTTTCGGCAGATGCGCATTCCCTGCGACATCATCTACCAGGACATAGGCTGGGTGGCCGGTCTTCAGGACTTCGAATGGAATCCGAGGCGCTACGACAACCCCCGCTCTATGCTGGAGCAGCTTCACGAAATGGGCTTCCATGTAATTGTGTCACAGGACCCTGTGATATCCCAAAGGAACGCCCGCCAGTGGGCCGAGGCCGACAGCCTCTCGCTCTTTGCCAAGGACTCCCGCACGGGCAAGAGTTATGACATGCCCTGGCCCTGGGGCGGCAACTGCGGAGTGGTGGACTTTACCGACCCTGCCGCCGCTCCCTGGTGGGGTGCATACCAGCAAAAGGCCATAGACGACGGCGTGGACGGATTCTGGACTGACATGGGCGAGCCTGCATGGAGCAACGAAGAGGATGCCGACAGGCTGAACATGGTGCATGCGGCAGGTCCCCATGCCAAGATTCACAATGTCTATGGACTGTACTGGGACAGGGTCGTGACGGAGCAGTTCGAAGCCCGCAATCCCGGCAGGAGGCTTTTCCAGATGACCCGCTCGGCATTCTCCGGAATGCAGCGCTACACCTTCTCCTGGACAGGCGACAGCGGCAGCGAAAAGAAGATGACTGACAGTTGGGAACAATTTGAATATCAGATACCTATGATGCTCTCTGCAGGTCTTGGAGGCATTCCTTTCATAACCGGGGACATCACCGGCTACTGCGGAGACATAGACGACTACGAGGCGGCCGCAGAGCTGTATATAAGGTGGATGCAGTTCGGGCTGTTCACTCCTCTTAGCAGGGCCCATCATGAGGGCAATACGGCGGTAGAGCCATGGATGTTCGGGGCCGAGGCGGTCGATGCCGCACGCAAGGCCATTGAACTGAAATACAGCTTGTTGCCATATATCTATACGCTCGCCCGCGAGGCATACGACACGGGCATTCCGCTGATGAGGGCCATGTTTCTGGAATTCCCCACCGACAAGGAATGTCGCTCTGTGGATACCCAGTTCATGTTCGGAGAATCGCTGCTGGTGGCTCCTGTCACTGAGCCCGGGGCGAAGGTGCGCAGCGTATATCTCCCAAAGGGCCGCTGGTGCGACTATTACACCGGGCAGACCTTCCAGGGCGGCCGCTATGTGGATGTCCCCGTCACCCTTGACAGGATTCCTCTTTTTGTAAAAAGCGGTTCTATAGTACCTTCCATGCCGGTTCAGCAATATACAGGAGAGAATCCCGATGCAGACATATACCTTGACGTATGGCCCGAGGAAGGCAAGACCGCATCCTTCACGCTGTACGAGGATGACGGGGAGAGCCTGGACTACAAGAAGGGCATTTATACCGAGCGCACTTTCTCCTGCCGGATGGACGGCGGCCTGGTGCTTGAGGCAGGAGAAAGGGTGGACCACGGAGGATACAGCCTGCATCCAAGGCGCAACATAGTTTTCCGCATCCGTTGCGCCCGCAGGCCCGGCCGGGTGACCCTAAACGGGCGCAAGGTCCGTCCACGCTGGGACAGGAAATCCGGCACAGCAACCGTAATCATGCCCGAATAGGCGCTATATTTTCCATATAAAGATTTACAAATTTTGATATAAAACGTATTAAATATCAATAATTTAACTTTTTCGGGTGCTACAAATTGGGAATGATGCTTAATATTTTGGCTGATTATTTTATAACTTTGCCAAAGACGATAACGCTAACTAACGATTGATGTTCCGTAAGACCACAGCATTTCTGACCGCCTTTCTCGGTGTCGCCCTTATGGCGGCGCAGCCTTCGGACGACCTGCTCTCTCGGTTGGACAGGACCATAGACGGCAAGGAAGCTTTTGCCCGTGCAAAGCTCTCCGGAATAGAAATCTACAAGCAGCAGGCGGCAAGGGTCTCGGGCGAGGAACTCTTCGGAATGTACAGCCTCATCTATGACGAATATGCCAACTACGACCTTGATTCGGCCATGGTATATGCCCGTCGTCTGGCTTCTCTTGCAGAATCACTTGGCCGCGATTCAGACAAGGAGGAGTCACTTCTGAAGCTCGCCGACGTTTATATCACCGCAGGGATGTATGCCGAGGCTCAGGAAATAGCCGACGGGGTGTCTGTCCGTACTCCGAGGTACTACCATGTGCGCCATTACCTGTATTCTTCCATGCTGCTGAATTCCCCTTTCCTCGGCATGAAAGACCAGTACGCCGCCCTCAAGGAGAGTTACAGGGACTCCCTGATACGTATTCTTCCGGAGAACGACATAGTCTATGTGTATTCCCTCAGCGAGAAACTCAACGACGAGGGCCGCTACATGGATGCGCTCGGAGTCCTCAAGGAAAAATATGAGGACCCCGCCACCGACGACAGGATGAAAGCCATATTGGACTACTCTCTGGCAGTGTCTTACAAGGGGCTGCATAACAGGGAGATGGCCAAATACCATTTTGCCCGCAGCGCCATCAACGACCTCAGCATTCCTGTAAAAGAGTATAAATCCCTGCAGGAACTCGCCTACATGCTATATGAGGATGGGGATGTGAGCAGGGCCTTCCGTTATATATCATGCGCGATGGAAGATGTGCTGGCCAGCAACAGCCAGGTGCGCATGGCCGAATTCGTGCCTTTCCTGACAGTCATTTCCTCGGCTTACGAGTCCAGGCTCAGCAGCACGAACCGTAAGCTCAGGCTCTCGATAATAGGCCTTGGGGTGGTGCTGCTTCTGCTTGTAGCAGCCGGAGCATGGTCCCTGCGCCAGGGCCGACGGCTTCGCAGGATGCATAGGGAAAGCGAACTTTCGAATGCCTCCCTCATGCAGGCAAATGCCTCTCTGACAGAGCTTAAGGACCGCCTTCAGGAAGCCGGAGCCATCAAGGAGGAATACCTCTACATGTATATGGAACAGGCCTCCGGATATATGGACAGGCTGGAGTCGTGGAGGCGCAAGCTGGTAAAGACCCTCCGTCAGGGAGGGGA
>JAFVCK010000012.1 GCA_017479265.1 Bacteroidales bacterium
TCCCACTCGTTCACCTTGGTGTCATAATCGATACCGCAGTCGTCGAGGATCTTCCTTGCGGAGGAGCGGCCGATTCCGAAGATATAGGTCAGACCTATTTCTCCGCGTTTGTTGTTCGGTAAATCAACACCGGCTATTCTTGCCATAATCTTTTATCTTTGCTTAATTGTTATACAACGTTTATTATCCCTGGCGCATCTTGAACTTGGGGTTCTTCTTGCAGATTACGTAGAGATGGCCCTTGCGACGGACTATCTTGCAATCTTCGCTGCGCTTCTTGATGGATGTCTTGACTTTCATAGTGCTGAAAATTTTATTTGTATCTGAAGGATATTCTTCCCTTGGTCAAATCATAGGGGGACATTTCCACCTTAACCTTGTCTCCAAGAAGGATGTGGATGAAATTCTGCCTCATCTTGCCCGAAATGTGGGCGAGGATGACATGGCCGTTCTCAAGTTCCACCTTGAACATTGCGTTGGGGAGCGTTTCAACTATCACTCCGTCCTGTTCTATTGCTGCTTGTTTTGACATTTGTCTGAAAATAAATCCTTAAATGTTGATCGAGGGGTCCTTCTCGATATAATCAAACGTGGAAAGCTGCTCCGCCTTGCCGTGACGGACAACAACCGTAAGCTCGTAATGCGCTGCATACCTGTGGTCTGATGTGTGTACCGCCCAACCGTTTTTTGCAAGATACACACCCCGCCCTCCGGCGGTAATCATAGGCTCTATGCAAATCGTCATTCCTTCTATGAGTCTTGAACCGTGTCCGGCCTTCCCGTAATTGGGAACTCCGGGGGCCTCGTGCATGTCCCGGCCTATTCCGTGGCCTTCCAGGTCACGTACTACTCCGAAACCGAAAGACTCGGCATACGATTGTACCGCGTGTCCGATGTCGCCAATACGGTTCCCGGCCACCGCCGCACCTATTCCCTTGTAAAGGGAGGCCTTCGTGACATCCAGGAGCCTCCGGGTCTCGGCGGACACTTCCCCGACAGGGAAAGTGTAAGCCGAATCACCGTTGTAGCCCTTGTATATCGTGCCGAGGTCAACGGAGACGATATCACCGTCCTTGAGGACGTAATCTGACGGAAATCCGTGTACGACCACGTCGTTGACCGAGGTGCAGATGGAGAAAGGGAAGCCGTCATAACCCAGGAAATTGGGAACTGCGCCATGATCGCGGATGAAGGTCTCGGCCACCTCATTCAACCTCTTGGTTGTCACACCGGGGGCGACACTTCTTCCGACCTCCGCCAGTGTCTTGGACACCAGCTCTCCGTTGATGCGGAGCAGCTCGATTTCTTCCTGTGTCTTGGACTTGAGCATCTTTCTGAAGATTATCACGATAATTACATTCCGGAGCGGCCTGTCAGACGTCCGGTCTTCATCAGACCGTCATAGTGACGCATAAGAAGGTAGCTCTCAATCTGCTGGAGAGTATCCAGTATAACACCCACAAGAATCAGGAGCGAGGTACCGCCGTAGAAGCTTGCGAATGAGTTGCCGACACCGAGCTTCATCGCTATCGCGGGAAGTATGGCTATCACTGCCAGGAAGATGGAACCGGGAAGGGTAACCCTCGACATGATGTCGTCGAGATACTCTACGGTCTTCTTGCCGGGCTTTACTCCGGGGATGAATCCTCCGTTCTTCTTCATGTCTTCGGCTATCATCGTCGGGTTGACGGTGACGGCGGTATAGAAGTATGTAAAGAGGACTACGAGGATACCGAAGGTGAAGTTATACCAGAATCCGGTATAATTGCTCATCACTGCAGCGAAACCACGGGTGGCGTCGAACCTTGCGAAGAACAGCGGGAACATCATCAGGGCCTGTGCGAAGATGATAGGCATAACGCCTGCCGCGTTGATTTTCAAGGGAAGGTAGTTGCGGACACCGCCGTACTGCTTGTTGCCGACGACCCTCTTTGCGTACTGTACGGGAACCCTGCGGACACCCTGGGTGAGCGCGATGGCTGCCACGAAGACGAGGAAGAGGAATACGAATTCGATAACAAGGATAAGCAGACCGCCGTTGGTGGTGGTGAGCTTCTCACTGATTTCAGCTATGAGGGCGAAGGGCAGACGGGCCACGATACCGATCATGATTATGAGGGATATACCGTTGCCTATACCTCTGTCGGTAATCCTTTCACCCAGCCACATCACGAACATCGAACCTGCCATCAGGATGAGGGTGGTTACGAGGTTGTAGGCGAAGTTGCTCCAGCCGAGCTGGTTGACTGCCACGAAAGCCTGTCCGGGAATCTGGTTGTGCACCTGGGCCATGTAGGCGGGGCACTGGATGGCGAGAATCGCCACGGTGAGGTAGCGGGTCAGCTGGTTGATCTTCCTGCGGCCGCTCTCCCCTTCCATCTGAAGCTTGCGGAAATAGGGGACGAACATGCCCAGGAGCTGGACGACGATGGATGCCGAGATGTAAGGCATCACACCGAGGGCGAAGATCGAGGCGTTACCGAATGCGCCGCCGGAGAACATGTTCAAAAGGCCTACGAGACCTTCCTGTGAACTGCTCTGCAAGCCGGCGAGGAGGTTAGCATCGATGCCGGGAAGCACGATGAAACATCCGAGACGGTAAACGAGGATCAGCAGGAAGGTGTAACCCAGCCTGGTGCGCAGTTCCTCGATCTTGAAGATGTTCTGGATTGTTTCTATAAACTTCTTCATTGCCTGATGTTAAAGAGTTGTTGCCTTGCCTCCTGCTGCCTCAATCTTTGCTATAGCTGACTTGGAGAATGCATCGGCGGTAACATCGAGCTTGGCCGTAAGTTCGCCGTTTCCAAGTATCTTGATAAGGTCGTTCTTGGAAGCAAGACCGGCGCTCACTATCACCTCGGGGGTGATGGTGGTGAAGCCTTCCTTCTCGGAAAGAGCCTGGAGGGCAGCCACGTTGACGGCATGGAACTCTATGCGGGTAGGGTTCTTGAAGCCGAACTTGGGCAGGGTCCTCTGGATAGGCATCTGACCGCCTTCGAAACCAATCTTGTGGGAGTAGCCGGCGCGTGCCTGGGCACCCTTGGTACCGCGGGTAGCGGTGCCGCCTTTACCGGAACCCTGTCCGCGACCTACTCTCTTGGAATTCTTTGTTGCACCTTTTGCAGGTTTGAGATTATGCAATTTCATCTGTGTGTCCTCCCTTACTGTATTTCTTCAACTTCTACGAGGTGACGGACTTTTGCGAGCATGCCCGTGGTGATGGGGTTCTTCTCAACCTCAACGGTCTGATGCATCTTGCGGATGCCCAGGGAACGGAGGTTGGCTATCTGCCTGCGGGTCTCGCCGTTCTTGCTGATAACCTGGGTGATTCTGTACTTTGACATATCTTATCCTCCTAATTATCCGTTAAACACCTTGCTCATGGGAACGCCGCGCAGACCTGCCACGGTGTAAGCGTCGCGCATTGCGGTCAGACCTTCCACAGTAGCCTTCACGAGGTTGTGAGGGTTGGAAGAGCCCTTGCTCTTTGCGAGAACGTTCTGGATGCCGACAGACTCGAACACTGCACGCATAGCACCGCCGGCCTTGACACCGGTACCGGGAGCTGCGGGCTTCATGAATACTTCTGCACCACCGAACTTTGCAACCTGCTCGTGAGGAATGGTACCGTTGATGACGGGAATCTTCACGAGGTTCTTCTTGGCGTCCTCAATACCTTTCTGGATGGCAGCGGTCACTTCGTTTGCCTTGCCGAGACCATAGCCTACCACGCCGTTTTCGTCACCCACGACCACGATGGCCGCGAAGCGGAAGTGGCGTCCACCCTTGGTCACCTTGGTGACCCTGTTGATGGCTACCAGTCTGTCCTTGAGCTCAAGGTCAGAGGTCTTTACTCTTTTTACGTTTGTATTTGCCATAGTCTGTCCTAGAATTTGAGACCGCCTTCACGAGCGGCGTCTGCCAAACTTTTAACCCTGCCGTGATAGAGATATCCTCCGCGGTCGAAAGCGACGGCGTCGATTCCCTTGGCGATTGCGCGCTCTGCTACAGCCTTGCCTACGATGGCAGCGGCCTCGATGCCGGACTTGCCTTTGCACTCGGCTGCGAGAAGCTTGTCATTGGATGCGGCTGCGCAAAGGGTGAAACCCTTCTCGTCGTCGATGACCTGTGCGTAAATCTGCTTGTTGCTGCGGAATACCACAAGACGGGGACGCTCTGCAGTGCCGTTCACATGCTTGCGGATACGATAGTGTATCCTCTGTCTTCTTTCTATTTTACTCAATGCCATAGTTCATTCCTCCTATTATTTAGCGGATGCAGTCTTTCCAGCCTTGCGACGGAGCTGCTCGCCGACGAACTTGATACCCTTACCCTTATAAGGCTCAGGCTTGCGGAGAGAGCGAATCTTGGCTGCTACCTGGCCGAGAAGCTGTTTGTCGTAGCTCTTGAGGATGAGGACGGGGTTTTCACCCTTCTTCACCTGGGCGGCTTCGGCCTTGACTTCGGCGGGAAGCATGAGCTGGATGTCGTGGGAATAACCGAGAGCGAAGGTCAGGAGCTGTCCCTGGACATCGACACGGTAACCAACACCGACGAATTCCTGTCTCTTTTCAAATCCTTCCGACACACCAACTACCATGTTGTGTACGAGGGCGCGGTAAAGACCGTGCATCGAACGATGGCGGGGGCTGTCAGTAGGACGAGTAAACTTAAGTTCGGTACCCTCCATGGTGACGGTGATATCCTTGTCAACCTTCTGGCTGAGCTCACCGAGAGGGCCTTTAACCTTCACCACGTTGCCGGGCAGAATCTCGACGGAGACACCGGCCGGAAGGTTTACAGGCAATTTACCAATTCGTGACATTACTGAATTTCTTTAAGATTAATAAACATAGCATATAACCTCACCTCCGACATTCAGCTCACGTGCCTGCTTGTCAGTGATGACACCCTTGGAAGTGGTAAGGATAGCGATGCCGAGGCCGTTCAGAACGCGGGGCATATCCTTCACGTCAACGTACTTGCGCAGACCGGGCTTGGAAATCCTGTCGATACCCTTGATGGCAGCGACCTTGGTCTGAGGATGGTACTTAAGAGCGATTTTGATTGTGTTTGCGGGCTCTCCCTCGACTACCTTGTAGCTGAGGATGTAACCCTGCTCGCAAAGAATCTTCGTGATGGCGACCTTCAGGTTGGAGGCCGGAATCTCGACGACTTTCTTACCTGCGCGGTAAGCATTGCGAATCCTTGTCAGATAATCTGCAATTGGATCAGTCATTTTTTCTGTCTTTTTAGGACCGGCGCCTCTTGTGCGCCCGATATCCGATTGTTAATAAATTGTTTATGATAAAGCCCCTTGCACCTCCCGAAGAGGCCCAAGGGAACCTTCTATACACTACCAGCTTGCCTTCTTGACACCGGGAATGAGACCGTTGGAAGCCATCTCGCGGAACTGGATCCTGCTCAGGCCGAATGCCCTCATGTATCCTTTCGGACGTCCGGTGAGGGAGCAACGGTTGTGCAGACGGACGGGAGAAGCATTCTTGGGAAGCTTGTCGAGAGCGGCCCAGTCGCCTGCCTCTTTCAGAGCCTTACGCTTCTCAGCATACTTAGCAACCAGCTTTGCGCGCTTGACCTCGCGGGCTTTCATTGATTCTTTTGCCATTGTCTAACTGTTTAGTTGTTATGTTTCTTGAAAGGCAGGCCGAAAGCCTTGAGGAGTGCGTATGCTTCCTCGTCGGTCTTGGCTGTTGTTACGAAAGTAACCTCGAGTCCGTGGATCTTGGGGTTCTTGTCCATGTCAATCTCAGGGAAGATGATCTGCTCCTTGAGACCGAGGGTGTAGTTGCCCTGTCCGTCCATCTTCTCGGCGATGCCGTTGAAGTCGCGGATACGGGGGAGGGAAACGCGGATAAGCCTCTCGAGGAACTCGTACATCTTCACGTTGCGGAGGGTAACCTTCGCGCCGATGGGCATTCCCTTACGGAGCTTGAAGTTGGAAATATCCTTGCGGGAGGAAGTGATGACGGCCTTCTGGCCTACGATGATGGAGAGTTCCTCCGCTGCCTCTTCGACAAGCTTCTTGTCCTGGGTAGCGTCGCCGACACCCTGGTTGATGGTGATTTTGACGAGCTTGGGAACCTGCATCACGGTGGTGTAGGAGAACTGCTTCATCAGAGCGGGAACTATTTCTTCCCTATATACCTTCTTGAGAGTAGGTACATAACCTGCAGGCAGTGCCTGGACTTCTACAGGAGCGTTTTTCTTCTTTGCCATATTACTTTATCTCCTCTCCGGATTTTTTAGCATAGCGCACTTTCTTGCCTTCTTCCATCTTGAAGCCGACGCGGGTAGGCTTGCCGGAAGCGGGGTCAATGAGCTGTACATTGGATACATGGATACCGGCCTCCTGCTTGATGATGCCACCCTGAGGGTACTTTGCATTGGGCTTGGTATGCTTGCTGACCATATTGATACCTTCTACTATGACGCGGTCCTTGTCGCGGATGACCTCGAGAACCTTTCCGGTCTTGCCTTTGTCATTACCGGCATTCACATAGACGGTGTCGCCTTTCTTTATGTGTAACTTTTTCATATTCCTCTCTCAATTAAAGGACCTCGGGGGCCAGTGAAACGACCTTCATATAGTTTTCGCGAAGCTCCCTTGCAACGGGACCGAAAATACGGGTGCCGCGGAGTTCGCCGGCGTTGTTGAGAAGGACGCATGCGTTGTCGTCGAAACGGATGTAAGATCCGTCGGCGCGGCGAATTTCCTTCTTTGTACGGACTACGACAGCCTTGGACACCGAACCCTTCTTGGCATCACCGCCGGGGATGGCGCTCTTGACAGCTACGACGATCTTGTCACCGACGGTAGCGTAACGATGGTGGGTACCTCCAAGTACACGGATGCAGAGTACTTCCTTTGCACCGCTGTTGTCAGCCACCTGTAAACGTGTTTCCTGCTGTATCATGTTACTTGACTTTTTCTACGATTCTGACTAATCTCCACCTCTTGGTCTTGCTCAGGGGACGGGTCTCCATAATGAGAACGGTATCGCCCTCATCGCACTCGTTCTTCTCATCCTGTGCCACGAACTTGGTGGTCTTCTTTACGAACTTGCCGTAAATGGGGTGTTTCTCTCTTGACTCGACAGCTACGACGATGGTCTTGTCCATCTTGTTGCTGACCACAACACCTTGTCTTTCTTTACGAAGATTCCTTTCCATAGGGATGAATGTTAATTCTGTTTCTCTTTTTCGGCAAGGACGGTAATCATGCGAGCGATATCCTTCCTGGTCTTCTTGAACTTAGATGTATCCTCCAATGGAGAGATAGCATGGTTGATTCTCATGGTATCGAGATTCGCCTTTTCAACTGCAATGCGATCGCGCAGGTCGGCTGCGGACATTTCGCGTACTTCTGAAATTTTCATAACTTCTCTTCCATTAAATTATTCGACATAATCCCTGCGGACGATGAATTTCGTTGCGATAGGGAGCTTGTGGGATGCAAGGCGCATTGCCTCCTTTGCGGTCTCCAAGGAAACGCCTTCGGCCTCGAAGAGGATACGTCCGGGAGTGATAGGGCATACGAATCCCTCGGGATCGCCCTTACCCTTACCCATACGGGTTGACAGAGGCTTCTTGGTGATAGGCTTGTCGGGGAAAACCCTGATCCATACCTGACCCTCACGGTTCATACGACGGGTTATGGCCTGACGGGCCGCCTCGATCTGCTGAGCGGTGAGCCAGCAGTTCTCAAGAGTCTTAAGTCCAAAGGAACCGAAGGCGAGCTGGTTGCCTCTCTGGGCATTGCCTTTCATCACGCCTTTCTGTGACCTTCTGTACTTTGTTTTCTTCGGCTGTAACATTGCTGTATTACTTTTAAAAATATTCGCAAAAATCCCTAAATCATTGAGAATCAGCTGGTTGGGCGAACTTCTCCTCATTTTCGGGATTGCAAAGGTACGAAAAAAATCTGAAAAACAAATGATTTCTCAAAAATTTTTCAAACTTTTTGACACGAAAATTTGATACCTAACTGCGGGGTTTTCAATGATTTAAGCAATATGGCGAAAAATTTTTGACTGAATTTTCGACACGCGAATCAAAACGCTATGGACGGTTACTTCCCACGGGCGGCCCTTCCGGCTTCCCGCGCTGCCTTGCGGGCAGCCCTTTCCTCGGCCTTGCGCTTCTTCTCGGCATCCCTGGCCGCCTTCTTCGCCTCCTTCTGCTGACGGGCTATCTCCTTCTTGCCCATCTTGGGCACCACGGCTATCTCGGGGTCCTTGCCGAATATGGAACGGTATATGGCGGGATACTCGCCCTGGTACCACAGCTGCACCAGTTCCTCCGTCTCGGCATCCTTGTCGGCGGGGTCGTAATGCTTCTTGAGGTCGCCCTCGAACATCTTGGCTATGCCCTGCCAGAAAAAGGCCGCGGCGCTGCCCTTGTAATCGTGGATTATATCATAGGGAGTCACGCCCGTCTCCCTGTCTATCAGCACGATAAGCAGCTTGCCCTGGGAATAGGTCATCTGCCTCAGCACGGGCTCGTACTTGTCCAGAAGCTCGTCCTGGACGGCGTTTATGTACTTGGACTGCATGGAGGAAGACATGTTGGTCGCGGCGTAGGTGCTGTCGATTTCCCTTTTCAGGCGGCCGGCTTCTATGGCGTAGTTATAGACCTTGCCGAAATTGTGGACGAGGCGGTAGTAGTCGCGCCAGTTGCGACGGGCATTGCCCTTGGCGGTGCAGTACGCCGCGCGTATGTGCGCGATATACACGGTGTCGCCCTCCTCCACCAG
This sequence comes from Bacteroidales bacterium, assembly GCA_017479265.1. Classification (GTDB taxonomy): domain Bacteria; phylum Bacteroidota; class Bacteroidia; order Bacteroidales; family UBA932; genus Cryptobacteroides. Next base: position 8,774 of record JAFVCK010000012.1, read on the forward strand.
ATAGCGCATGAAATTGCCCTCCTTGGGCATCTTGTAAACGACCTGCTGGGCATGCACGGCAAGGCAGGCGCAAAAGAGCAGCGCCAGCGCCATGACAATGTATGACAACAGTTTTTTCATGTTCCGGAAACGGCATTACGCACATTTCGTGCCACCGGGCCTCTAACGGGGCTCCACGTAGGTGAGGGCGGTGCCGTCGAAGACCATCCAGTTGGAACGGTCCATCCAGTCGCGCAGAATCATCAGGCGGCCTCCGCCGGGGAGATTGCCCTCGTAGTGGCTGTGATAATGGCCGAAGACATAGTAGTCGGCCCTTTCCTTGAGAGAATCAAGATATTGGTACAGAGGTTCTTCCTCGCCCATGAAACGGTATGTCTCCCCTTTTGCCAGACGGCTTCCGCGGGACCATCTGTTGCCAAGGGAGAAGGCCCAGTGCGGATGCAGGGCGGAGAACATGCGCTGAAGGGTCCTGTTGTGGAAGACCCATTTGAGGAACTTGTATCCGTGCATGCCCTTGCCGAGCCCGTCTCCGTGCCCGAGGCAGAAGCGCTTGCCCCCTATCCTCGTGAAATGCGGCTGCCGGAGCTTCACCATGCCGAGGCTCTCGAAGTAACTGTAGGTCCAGATGTCGTGGTTGCCCTCGAAAAAGTACACCTTCACGCCCGCGTCCATGAGGGCGAGCAGGGCCGAAAATACCCTCAGATAGCCCTTGGGGACCACATCTTCGTATTCATACCAGAAGTCCCAGATATCGCCGAGCATGTAAAGGGCCTCCGTCCTGTCGGCGGGAATGCCCCGCAGGAAAGCCACGAAACGCTCCTCACGGCGCGTGGGGTTCTTGTAGTCAAGCCCCAGGTGTACGTCGGAAACGAAATATGTCAGGTCGCGGCTCAAGCAAGAACGAGTATAAGAATGGCTACTATGGCGCAGTACAGGGCGAACCAGGAGAGTTTGGCCTTGCGCACTATCGCCACCATTGCACGGCAGGCGAAAAGACCGGATGCGAAGGAAGCGAGGAAGCCAATTACGAGGCTCAAGGTGCCGACCTCGCCGCTGAAGAACTGTCCGGTGGAAGAAAGGCTCTTGACCACATCGAGGAACTGTTCGCCGATAATGGGCACCAGCACCATGAGGAAGGAGAACTGGGCCATTACCTCACGCTTGACTCCGGAGAGCAGACCGGTGGCTATGGTGGTGCCGCTGCGGGATATTCCGGGAGCCACTGCGACGGACTGGCCTATGCCCACCAGGAAGGCCTGGAGGTAGGAAATGCCGTTGCGGTGATTGTTCTCCCTGACGGCCACGCCCTTGAACAGGCGGGAGAAATTGTCGGAGAGGAACAGCAGCAGGGCCGTAATCAGAAGGCCTATGCCCACCACGGTGAGGGTCTCCCCGAAGAGAGCCTCGACGTAGTCCTTGAGGAAGAAGCCCACGACGGCCACCGGTATCATGGACACAATGAGCTTGCAGACATAGTCCGTCTCATCGTTGTACTTGAACTTGAAAAGTCCCTTCAGAAGAGCCCGGATAGCGCCCCAGAACACCACGAGGGTGCTGCATACGGTGCCGAGGTGCACCAGCACGGTAAAGTCGAGGAAGCCCTCGCCGTCCACGCCGAGCAGTTCCTTGAATATCATCAGATGCCCGCTGCTGCTGACGGGGAGGAATTCGGTAAGTCCCTGGACTATTCCGAGCAGCAATGCCTGCCACCAGTTCATGTTCTACTGCTTTTTGGATACTTTCATTATGGCCACTACCTCGACCACTATGCCTGCCACGATGACCAGGGGGGCCGCCACCAGACGGCGGAAATCGAACATCGAGTAGTTGAAAACGGCAGGGTCGGAGCTACCGCCCCCGCAAAGGAGCATATAACCTGCAAACAGCACCAGCACTCCGATTATCAGGAGCTTGATGCCTCCCATGGTTATGGGCATGTTTTCCTTGCTGTCCATATCAAAAATACAATTCATCCTTGTCCAGAGATACCATGCGGTTGACAACCATCCATGTGCTGAGAACGCAGATAAGCACTCCGGAGACTATTACAATTCCCATGACTATAAGCAGCAGGTCGAGACGGAAAATCTCGAAGAGCTGGACGAAACCGGCCTTGATGAAGAACAGGATGCCTATGAGCATCAGTATCGCCAGGAAGGCCGAGAAGAGACCCAGCAGGGCCGAACGCAGCAGGAAGGGACCGCGTATGAACGAGCGCGTGGCACCCACCAGCTTCATGGTGTGTATCGTGAACCTCTTGTCATATACCGTCAGGCGGACCGTGTTGCCTATGAGAGCGTAAGATATTATAAGCAAGAGGATTATGAATACTCCTATGACCACGGATATCTTGCTGAGGTTGGCATTGAGGGACTCCACGAGGGACTGCTGATAGACCACTTCCTCAACGACAGGGGCCTCTCCGAGCCGCTTTTCCACCACCTTCAGGCTGTCGGAGGAGACGTAGTCGGCCTTCAGGGTGACATTGACGGAAACCGGTATGGGGGAAGTCTCGAAGACCCGCAGGAAATCGTCTCCGAGCATCTGCTTCATTTCGGACTCGCCCTGCTCCCTGGAAATAAGCTCGGCACCGCCTATGAAGCGCTCCTCGAGTATGCCCTGCATATAGTCGCCTGCCTGGCTCTCGTCCACGTCAGGCTTCATTATGACGGACACCACCATGTGCTCCTTGAACCAGTCGGACACGCTGCCTGTGTTGACCAGCAGCATGCTGCCTATCCCCACCAGCAGCAGCACGAGGCTGATGCTCACGATGGAAGAAAGATACGCATGCCGTATCCTCCGCCGTATTATCCTGTTTTCACCCGCTGCCATGATTCTATTGTTTAGCAGCTTCTTCCCGGCTCATGCGCCACCACATGCGGAGACCGTTGCAGGCGTTGAGCAGGTAAAAAGCGTATTTGACAAGGTTGACAAGGGCATACGTGGCTCCGGCCTGGGTGCCCAGCAAGCGGGCCCAAAGCACCACGGAGCAGACATCCACCAGTATCCAGAAATACCACTGGTCCATATAAGCCCATGACATAAGTATCTGACCCACAATGTTTCCGGCCACAATCGCCGCATCCATCGCTATCTTCATGTAGTCAGGCTCAAGCCCCTTTGCAAGGTCCACCTCGAGCAATATGAAGAACAGAGCCACCGCTCCGGCCAGGTAGATGGCGGTCCACAGGACGAGGGTCCCGGCGCTGAAACGGCGGGCCTTGACCTTGTCCTCTTCCTTGAGGCTTTCCTTGGCTCCCCTCTTTTTCCACTGCCACCAGCCCACGAACTGCATAGGCAGGAAATAGAAAAGGTGCATGGCGAAATTGCCCATTACGCCGCTGTCCCAGAGGATTATGCAGCATATCACCACGTCCGCCAGGCCGAAGATGAAGGCCAGAATGCTGCCGTTGGCAGCAAAAAGGACGTTGCAGACCCCCATGACCGCGCCTATGGCGGCGAGAATCAGCAGCACGGTATTGCCCCCTTCGGAACCTATGAATTTGAAGATGGTGGCAACAAGCACCGATATCAGCATCCCGCCGAATATAAGATAATTGATAATCTTGTCTGAGGGCTTCTGCGACACGGCCGTAAGTATTTATCAATCAATCGGAACGGACCAGACCACGTAGAAATATGGCTTGTCTTCGGAAGCGGCGGGGCCGTTGAGTATGCAGCGGTAGTAACGCCCGAGGTCCATCATGGACTGCACTACGTCCTGGCTGTCAGAGGACGAGGACGAATACATGGCCGCCAGCATGGCATAGTTGTAATAGTTGTTGTAGTAGTCGCCGTATCCGCCATAGCCGCCGTAACCTCCGTAGCCGCTGTAGCCGCCATAGCCATAGCCGCCATAGCCGCCGTACATGCTGTTGTAGTAACTGGCGTATGCAAGCTGCTGGAGATAGCTGGAATAGTCGCTCGAGGAGGAAGAAGAATGGGAGACCAGGGTCTCGTCGGCCATGGCCAGCAGCCAGATATCGTAATTGTCCAGCTTGCTCTCGTCCTTTAGCGAAATGATTTCCTGCATGTGGTAGGTGATGTCGGGGGCATAGTTGCAGCCGTCCACCATCTTGTTGACATCGCCCGGGTTCTCATCCGAAGAGCTCGCGTCGGAAATGCTGGCCCACGTGACGGAGCCGTCGCTGCCCACGATGCGGCAGGTAGGGCTTATGCCGTCGGGATACCAGTTCATGTCGTCCAGGTCGGCCGTATAGTCGAAGGGAAGGAAGAGGGTGGCCTTGTTGATGACGGCCTTGGAAGGGTCAGTGCCGGCCGCCTTCATATCGGCTATTACCTTGTTCCTCAGGGCCTTGGCCTTGATGACGGGCTTTACGCCCCAGCCGCCTTCGAGATAGACCTCGCCTGAGGCCGCACCCTTGCGGGAATCGCTGCTGTGGGTGCTGAGGTTATATGCAATCTGGGGATATTCGGCGACGGTGGTCGAAGTGACTCCGAGCATGTTGTAGATGTCGGCGGCACCGAGGTAGAACACGAAGGAGGTGTCCACCTGGCCCTTGTCCTTATATTCGGCACTGAACTTAAGCTCCGCGTAACTGCCGTAAATCGTGCTGCTGTACACGTCCACGGGGAGCTTGAACATGTTGATACGGCCGCCTTCGTCCATGGGCTCGTCGGTCTCTATGTATATGCCCGGAAAGGTCTTGCGCCAGTCGTCTATGGTTATGGTGTCCTTGGAAGCGGCTTTCTTCTCGGCCAGGGCGAGGTACTTGTCTATGAAGCCCCGGGTGAATTCCCGGGTGAAATTGAAGGAGAGGGAATCGACACCGTTGTACACCGGGATGCCTTCGCTGATGCGGTTGCTGCGGTCTATGCTGAGCTCCGGAGCGGGCTTGGTGTAGTCCATGGGCTCGCTCAGGGAATATACATGGACGTTCTGCAGGATATGCTTCTGGTTGTCATAGACGCAGGAAGTCGTGTCCGGGACACCGGAGAAGTGGAACTGGCGGACTTCCAGGGTGCCGGGCAGTCCGAAGTCGAGGCTGTCGTCCACGGGGACGAGGGTGAATGCGGTGGACCTTGTGGTGGTACCGAAGAAGTCGTCCTTGATGGCTCCGAAGATAAAGCGGTAGAGGCTGTAGCCCGAAATGCCTTCCGGGGCCTCCATCCTTATATCTTCCAGGTCGAAGACATCCGTCTTGATTTCGTACTGGCGGTTGGTTGCAATGAAGTCCTGGCCCAGGGTAGGGTCGGAATATATACAGGAGAGGCAGCAGAGGGAGACTGCCGCCATCAGGATTCCGGATGAAAGTTTAGAACCTGTCATAGAATTTGTCATACTCATCTATCCACGAGCCGTCCTCCATGGCTGCGGCATTGTAGGGCAGCACCGGGAGTTCAAGGCTGGCACAGTAATCGAGGACCTCGGGGCTTACGCCTGCGGAAGCCGCTATCACGCCGTCACTGTACTTCGCGGCCAATTTCGCAAGATTTATGCCATCGGGGGTCTCCAAGGGGGCCGTGTCGGCGGGTTTGATGCCGCCTATCTTGAGCAGCTTGCGGAAATCGGGCGTAAACTTCTCGTCCTGCGCGTTGTCGTAGAGCGAGAGGACAATCTTGCTGTCCGCGAAAATAGGGTCGCCCTTATAGACTTTCTTCAGGTACAGGGGCAGCACATGGCTGATCCAGCCGTGACAATGGATGATATCGGGGGCCCAGCGGAGCTTCTTGACGGTCTCCAGGACGCCGCGGGCGAAGAAGATGGACCTTTCGGCGTTGTCGGCGAAGAATGTGCCGTCGTCGTCGCGATAGGTCTGCCTTCTCTTGAAATAGTCCTCGTTGTCAATGAAATACACCTGGATGCGGGCCGCGGCGATGGAGGCCACCTTGATTATGAGGGGGCGGTCCACGTCACCTATTATTATGTTCATTCCCGAGAGCCTTATGACCTCGTGCAACTGGTTCTTCCTTTCATTGATGCAGCCGTAGCGGGGCATGAAAGAACGTATCTCCTTCTTCCTCTCTTGGATGCCCTGGGGCAGCTGCCTGCCTATCATAGACTGGGAAGTTTCCGGGAGGTACGGGAATATCTCGGAATTGACGAACAAAACTTTCTTGGCCTTTTCACCCATTTTCATAAAAATTTTCCTACAAAGGTACGAATTTTTTTCTTAATTCCATATTCCGGGCGATTTTGGGCCAAATGTTTTCATATTTGGGATTTTTTTAGTTACTTTGCAGTCTGTATGCTCGGAAGTTTGTTCAGGGCAGCACTGATAAGTTAATGTGTATTAATAATATAAACTAAATTTTATTATCATGACTCAGGAAGAAGTTGTAAAAAAAGTCAAGGATATCATCGTTGACAAACTTGGCTGCGAACCTTCAGAGGTTACCGAGTCCGCAAGCTTCACCAATGACCTTGGAGCAGACTCTCTCGACACCGTAGAGCTCATCATGGAATTCGAAAGGGTGTTCAACATCAAGATTTCCGATGAGGAAGGCAGCGGAATCGCAACAGTAGGCGACGCTATCGAGTACGTAAAGGGCAAAATCGGCGAGTAATTCCGATTACGCTATAGCTAAAGAGGATGGCCTTGCGGTCATCCTCTTTTTTTTGGCCCAGCGGGTCAGATTTTATCCAGGGCCTGGGCGAGGTCGTCCAGGATGTCGTCTATGTGTTCGGTTCCTATCGAGAGCCTTATGGTGCTCTGGTGTATGCCCTGCTCCTCGAGCTCGGTCTCGGTGAGCTGCGAATGAGTGGTGGTGGCCGGATGGATTACCAACGACTTGACATCGGCCACGTTGGCCAGCAGGGAGAATATCTCCAGAGAATCTATGAAGCGGAACGCCTCTTCCCTTCCACCCTTTATCTCGAAAGTGAAAATGGAGCCGGCTCCACTGGGGAAATACTTGTTATACAGCGCATTGTCGGGATGCGAAGGCAGGGAAGGATGGTTGACCCTGGCCACCTTGGGATGCCTGGAAAGCCACTGCACGACCTTCAGGGCATTCTCGACGTGCCTCTCCACGCGAAGGGAAAGGGTCTCCAGGCCCTGCAGGAATATAAAGGCGCTCACCGGGCTCATGGTCGCCCCGGTATCGCGAAGAAGTATGGCCCTCGCCCTCGTAATGAAGGCAGCCCTGCCGGCCGCATCGGCAAAGACTATTCCGTGGTAACTGTAGTCCGGCTCAGTGAACTGGGGGAACTTGCCCGAAGCCTTCCAGTCGAAATTACCGGAATCCACAATCGCGCCTCCTATGGTGGTGCCGTGCCCGCCGATGAACTTGGTGCAAGAATGGACCACAATGTCAGCGCCGTATTCTATGGGGCGCAGAAGGTAGGGCGTGGCGAAGGTGTTGTCTATGACAAGGGGTATGCCATAACTGTGCGCGAGGTCCGCAACCGCCTGGATGTCAATCACGTTCGAATTGGGATTGCCAAGGGACTCGATATAGAGGAGCTTGGTCTGGGGCCGTATGGCCTTCTCGAAATTGGCTATATCCGAAGGGTCAACGAAGGTGGTGGTCACGCCGTAAGGCACCAGGGTATGCTCCAGCAGGTCGTAGGTGCCGCCGTATATTGTCTTGGCCGAAACCACATGGTCGCCGGCCCTCGTCAGGTTCAAGATGGCGTAGGTCACGGCGGCGGCTCCGGAGGCCACGGCAAGGGCTCCGACTCCGCCCTCGAGGGCAGCAATGCGACTCTCCAGCACATCCTGGGTGGAATTGGTCAGGCGGCTGTAGATGTTGCCCGGCTCCTTGAGGTCGAAACGGTCGGCAGCATGCCGGGCGTTATGGAATACGTATGATGATGTAAGGTATATTGGAACGGCCCTCGCGTCGCTCGCAGGGTCGGCCTGCTCCTGTCCTACATGAAGTTGCAGAGTCTCAAAATGCAGTTTCTTTGCCATAATCTCATTGTTTTTCTACTGGCAAAGTTAGAAATTGCAGATTTTACCTCCAAGAAAATGAAATAATTTGGAATATTTTTCCACAAACTGACAGCACACGGAAAAACTGTCCAAAAGAGCCTGCTCCAGAGCCTTCCAAAAGAATAATCACCCGCCACCCGGAGTTTCTCACTCACCTCCGAGTGCCTCAAGTATGCGCAGGGCAAGGTCGCGCTTCCCGAGGAAAGAGGCAAGGTCCTCCTCGGAAGCGGAGGCTATACGGGCGACGCTGCCATAATGCAGCAGCAACCTCTGCTCGGTCTTCTCCCCCACTCCGGGAATGTCGCGCAGCGCGGAATCAATCTGGCTCTTGCTGCGAAGGTTGCGGTGGAAGGTGATGCCGAAGCGGTGAGCCTCGTCGCGAATCTGCTGCAACAACTTGAGCGCCTGCGAGTTACGGTCTATGAACAAAGGATACGGGTCTCCAACCCTTATCACCTCCTCCAGCCTCTTGGCCAGGCCCACCACGGTCAGTTTCTCCGTAAGCCCGAGCTCCGCAAGCGCCTGGAAGGCAAACTCCAACTGCCCCTTGCCGCCGTCTATCACTATGAGCTGCGGCAGGTCGTCCGGAGCCTCGGCCAGCATGCGGGAATAGCGCCTGTTGACTATCTCCTTCATGGAAGCATAGTCGTTGGCCCCTATGACAGTCTTGACCTTGAACCGCCTGTAATCCTTCTTGGAAGGCACTCCCCCGCGGAACACCACGCAGGAAGCCACGGGATTGGTACCCTGAATGTTGGAGTTGTCGAAGCACTCCATGTGGACAGGCAGTTCCTTCATTCCTATGGCATCGCGCAGTTCCTCCAGCACCTTGGCATGGAAGGCCTCGGGGTCGGTATGCTCCCTCTGGTTCAAGGCGTTGCGCCTCATTTCCATGGCGTTGCGGTGGCTCAGTTGCAGTAGCGAAAGCTTGTCGCCCTTGACGGGAATGCGGAAGTCCACTCCGTCTATCTCCACGTCCGGCAGGAAGGGCACCAGCACCTCGCGCGATAGTTCGCCGAACTTGCTCTCGATTTCGGCAAGGAAGGTGCTCAGCACGGACGCGGGCTCCTCCTCTATGTTCATCTTAAAACCGAGGTTGAGCGACTGCACTATGGCTCCGCCCCTGATTCTGAGGAAGTTGCCGAAAGCCTCGGAAGCATCGCAGACTATGGAGAACACGTCCACGTCGCCCACGGTGGCGCTGGTGATTATGGACTTGGCATAATGCTTCTGAAGGGAGAGCATCTTGTCCTTATAGACTGCCGCCTGTTCGAAATCCAGCTGCTCCGCGGCCTGCTCCATAAGGCCTTTGTAATGCTGTATCATAGGCTGCCCGCCGCCCTTGAGCATGGAGATGATTTCATCTATATAGGAGCCGTATTCCTCCTTGGATATGGCCCCTATGCAGCAGCCCTTGCAGCGGCCTATATGATATTCCAGGCAGGGACGGAACTTGCGCCTCAGTATAGCCTCGGAAGTGATTTTGAGATTGCAGGTGCGCAGAGGATACAGGTCCGAAAACATCTCCAGAAGGTTGCGGGCATGCATCACGGAACTGTAGGGCCCGAAATAGCGCGAGCCGTTCTTGACCACGCGCCGGGTAAGGAAGACCTTGGGAAAGTCGTCAGCAGTGACGCATATCCACGGATAGGTCTTGGAGTCCTTGAGGAGAATGTTGTAGCGGGGCTTGTACTGCTTTATCAGGTTGTTCTCCAGCAGCAGGGCATCGGCCTCGGAGGATACCACCGAATACTGGGCATCCGCTATCTTGCTCACCAGGATGCGGGTCTTGCGGTTGAGCCTCTCGGGGGGCACGAAATACTGCGCCACCCTCTTGTGAAGGTCCTTGGCCTTGCCCACATAAATCACATTCCCCTCGGAGTCATAGTAACGATAGACTCCCGGGGAATGCGGAAAAAGACTTATTTTCTCCCTAACGTCCAATTACTTCTTGAGATAAGAAGCGACTGCATCGCGGATGGCCTCGCCACGGAGGTTGCGGCGCAGAATGGTGCCGTCGGGACCAAAGAGTATGATATGGGGAATACCCTGTATGCCATAGAGTTCTGTAGGAATCCTCTGGGCGTTGACAATCTGGTTCCAGGTTATATTCTCTTCGGCTGCAGCCTCGGCGGTGTCCTCGGGCTTGTCCCATACGGCCACGCTGAGCATATCGAAGTTATCGCCATGGAACTCGTCATAGACAGCGCGAAGGTTGGGCATTTCGCCTCGGCAGGGACCGCACCATGAAGCCCAGAAGTCCACGAGCACATATTTGCCTTTGCCGATGAAATCGGAGAACTTCACTCCGTCCACCTCGAAGTCGGTGAACATCTTGCCTTCGGCGGTGGCGGCCTTGGCCACTATGGAAGCGCCTACGCTCTTGACAAAGTCGTCACCCTCGGCTACGTCCTTGTCGAGTGCATCCAGGGCCTCCTTGAGCTCGTCGTCCTCAAGTTCGGTGTAGATATTCTTTATGATTTCAAGACCGAGGGCATTGCTCTTGTTCTGGGAAAGAAGGTTCTTATTGTAGTCGATATACTCCTTGAAAGCAGAGTCGGAATACTCCGAAACCTTGGTATTGATAGCATCCTCGGTAAGGGTGGAATCTGCCATGATGCCCATAATGGTCTGCTGGTATTTCTCACCGAATTCGGCATCCCACTTCTTGTAGTCTGCGATTTTTTTCTCAACGGATTTCTGTCCGCATGCGACTGCCGCCATCATGAGGCCGACAATCAGTAAAAGTCTTGTTTTCATGTATTTAGAAGCTGTTTTGAAATAATTGCTCTCATTTTCTATGGCCCTTTCCGGCCATCTTCTGCATCCTCATCGGTTACGAAGCTACTGCTTCGCGCCCTCTTCGTATTTGAAGCTGACTCGAAAATGGCTCATATAAAATTTCGGTAACCATTTCAAAACAGCTTCTACGATTTGTTGCAAATGTAGGAGTTTTTGTTCAATAAAGCAAGGCTAACCTGCCTCGAAGCAGATGCGATGGCTCTCAAGGGAGTCCTCTATGCTTATGGCGGGACGGCGCGACGGGTCTTCCATGGCGCAGATGAAGTCCTCGACTATAGCAAGGTCCGCATTGGCGTGAAGCGGCTTGGAAGCGTCGGAGGTAAAGTCGTAACGGGAAACCTCCCCGCTGCGGTGGTCGCGGAGTTCAATGACCCAGCCGTCCAGCAGAATCTCTCCGAGAGTGCCGCTGATTACAGTGCGGCGGCCCTCCCTGCGGGTGAAGGCATTCATCTCCACGGTGAGCAGGGCCCCGTCCGAAGATTTCATCGTAACCACTTGGCGGTCAGCCACATCGTTGCCGCATCTGAAGGCGCAGACTCCGTATCTTCCGCTGCGCATCTCCTCCTGAAGGACTTCGGCCTTGGTCTTGCCCTCGGGAATGGGGAAATTGTCCGTCCAGGCTCCCCTGCGGATATACATGTCTATGGCAGAATAGGCGCAGGCCTTCTCCACGGGGCAGTCTATACACCTTTGCGTGCTGCCCTCCGGGGCATTCTCTGGACGGTACCACTCCAGGCCGCCCACGGAACGCACTGAAACAATCTTCGCCCCCGTCATCCACAGCAGTGCATCCACATCGTGGCAACATTTGGAAAGGAAGGAAGGGTTGGATTCGGAGGCCTTGTTCCAGAAGCCGCGCACATAGGTATGCAGCATGCGGTCTATGCCCACGAATTCGTGGTGGGAAACAGCCGTAATCCGGCCTATGGACCCGCCGTCCAGAAGTTCCTTGACCTTCATGTATATGGGCATGAGGCGCATTACGTAGCATACGCCGACCTTTACGCCCTTTTCTCTGGCGGCGCGGGCTATGTCCAGGCACTGCCCGTAAGTCTGTGCCACAGGCTTTTCCAAAAGCACATGATAGCCTTTGGATATGGCTGCCATGGCCTGGGAATAATGCTCCTTGTCAGGGGAGCCTATTATGACTCCGTCGCACAGACCATCCTGCGCGAAAAACTCCCCGGCAGTAGCAAAACACTGCCCGGGAGCAAGGGAGAAGGCCTTTCTGCAGGCCTCCATACGTACACTATCCGGCTCCACAATCGCGGCCAACTCCACTCTGTCCGGGTGCAGGGCAACGTAACGGAGGTACTTGCCATTCCTGTTGCCGACTCCTATGGCCGCTATCCTTACTTTTCTTTCCATCAATAACCTTAACCTACTTCTTGTATCCGAGGTCGAGGATGCGTACGTTGCGTATCTTCAGGCCGGCACCATGGCCGCAGAATGACAGATGTCCCTTGTAATTGAACATGCCTGGATGGTTGTGGCCGTCAATGGTATAGGGATTGACATCGCCGCCATCGGGAGCCATGTTGTGGCCCTTGGTAACCTTGCGGATATCGGCATCGGTAATGACCTCTCCGTTCACCTTGACGGTAATATGGTCGCCTTCCACTATGATTTCCTCGGTGCTCCACTGCCCCAGAGGCTTGTGCTTGATGCGCTTGGCAGGCACTATTCCGTAAATGGAACCGTGTACCTGATAGTCCCTCAGCCATCCTGCGTAGGCGGGAGCGTCGTGGTCCAGAATCTGGAGCTCGCACATGCCGTGATATGCCGCATCCACGTTCTCGGGAGTACGCACTCCGACACCGTTGTTCACGCCTTCCTCAAGGAAGCAGAACTCGAAACGGTAGATGAAGTTGCGGTATTCCTTGTTGGTGTAGAGGTTGCCGGTGGAACCGTAATTGGCTGACACATAGATAGCTCCGTTCACAACGGTATAACCCTCCATGTCGCCGTGCCACTTGCTGAGGTCGGTGCCGTCGAACAGCATTTCGAAGCCCTGGGCCTTCTCCTCGGCGGTCAGTTCACTGCGCGGTGAAGGAACGGCCTCGAGCAGCATCTTGTTGATTTCGTCAACGGCATATCCGTCGTCCGCCCAGCCGCGGGCCTTGAACAGGTCGCGGGCCTTCTCGAGATTGGCCTTGAAATCGTCGTAGTTGATTTCCTCGACGCTCTTGGAGGCTATCTTCTTGACGGCTCCGGCGGCTGCCATGCGGACATCTTCGTTGCTGTCGCCGAGGTACTTGCCGGCAAGAAGGAAGGTCTTCATGAGAGGCATTTCGCCTATGCGGTTGATGGCCTGGACCTTAACGGCGGAGGACTTGGTGAGACCTATGGCCTCGGACAGACCGAACCTCTTGATGTCGTTGTCCTGCTCATAGGAAGCGAGCATATCTATGTATTTCTCAAGATATTTGTCCGCTGAAGCACCACCTTCCTTGGCTGCCGCGAGAAGGTCGGGGGTGATGCCGGGATTGCCCATGGAAAGAAGGGCATCCTTGGCGGCCTTGTCCTGGGAGGTCAGGGAGCGCAGGGTCACGACTGCATCGTCCGTGCCCGTGCTGGCGAGCACGGGATAGAAGCGGTTGCGGTTGGAAGAGCCCACGATGAGGGTCTTCACTTTATCGGTCTGCTCGGCGGGAGAGAGGGTATGCAGGGCCGACACGAGAGCGGCCTGGCGGTAAGGCACATTGGCCTCAACAGTCTCGGAGGCAAGGGCTGCGGCCATTTCGTCCACGTTCTTTTCGGTGACTACTCCGGGCAGGGCCTCGAGAGCGGCGGCCTGCACCTTGCCCTTGGCGAATTCGGCAGCAGCGCCCTTTGCCTGGGAATAGGTGATGACATATTTGCCGGCGGACTTTATCTGCTTGAGACCGGCGAGCTTGACAAGGTCGGCGGTCTTGTCCTGGTTGTCGCTCGAGAGCATGGCGGCGCACACCTTGTCGTCAATCTTGCCGTTGAAAGAGCAGAGGGCCTCGAGGGCGGCGGCCGACTTGTCAGTACCGAGACACCCGATCAGGGCATCGGCGGCAGCGTCGGTGCCGAACTGTCCGGCTGCGCGTATGGCAGCGCGTCCGAGTTCACCCTGTCCGTTCATCGCATTGATGACGAGGTCCAGGTTGCCGGTCTTGTTGGCACCCATCCAGTTGACAAGGTCAATCTGGGTAACGCCGGGCACCTTGTAGAAGTACTTCTCGACGACGGCGGCAACGGCCTTCTTGCCATAGCTTTCGGTAGCGCCGGCAAGGGCCGTATTGCGAAGGGCCCTGTCAGTGGACTTGAGGCAGGCGGCAAGCACCTTGAGGCCGTCGTTTGCGGGGGCCTTGGACAATATGGTGCGGGCTGCGGAGCAACGTATGCCGGAGGATTCATCCTTGAGCAGGGACTTTGCAGCGCTGAGGGCCTTCTTGTCCGGGAGGTTGTTGACAAGAGCCGCATAGTCGGCCTTGGAATTGGCCTTAAGGAAAGAAGCGGAGGCTTCGGAACCTATCTTTCCGAGGGTGCTGCAAAGAGCTGCCTTTTCGGCTCCCGAGGAAGCGGCGGCCCATGCAAGCAGCTGAGGCTCAGCTTCTTTGAGACCCAGACGGGCGACGGCCCTTGAGAGCAGTGTCTTGTCTGCGGCACCGCGGCCCACCAGGTCGAGCACTACGGCCTTGCCTTCGGGGCTGTCACCAAGGGCGGCTATCGCGGTGGAGGCGCAGTCCTTATCGTCGGCATAGCCGGCGAAGAAATAGATGTCCTCGGGAGAGGCAATGAGCCTCAGCTGGCCGAGAAGGAAGTTGCGGTTTACGCCGTCAGCCTGGGCGGTGATACCCTGACGAAGGCCTTCGCGGACGGCATTCCTGCGCTCTGCATTGTCGGGATTGGCGACGTATGCCACAACCGAGGAAATGGCGTATTCGGCGAGATTGTTCTTGCGCTCTGATGCGGGGGCAAGCCTGTCGCAGAGAAGTTTCACAGTCTCCGGGGCGGAAACGGCAAGGTCCTTGGCATTCTGCTGGAGGGTTGCCGCGTCAGCACAAGGCATTACGGCGAGAACGTCTCCGACGACCGTAGTAGGAATCCTTCCACGGGAATCCTGACCAAAGGACAAAACGGCGCAAAGGAGCGCCAGGGCTATTGTTGAAAAGAACTTCTTCATAACGCTAAATCATTGATGCCCAGGGCGCGCGCATGGGCTGGTTGATAAGAAGGTTGGCAGCGTCGTCGCCTTTGAAACGCTGGGTGGCGGGGTCGAACTCAAGGGTACGGCCCAGGCGCAGTGCGCAGGCTCCCATATTCACGACAGTGGCACTGTGGTGCCCTATGATTTCATCAAGGGCGAAGTGCTGGCGGTTCTTGACGCACTCGAGGAAGTCGGTGTGGCGGGGAGCCGGGTCGGGAAGGCTGTTGATGACATCCCACACGTTGGGTATGGTGCATTCGAAGCCTTGATAGACCTTGCCCTTGGGACCTTCGATATAAGGGACCTTGCCCTTGCTCTCGTAGCCTTCGCCTTCGAGAATGATCTTGCAGCCGTCGGCGTAGGTGTAAGTAATTTTCCTCCAGGTACCTACGGCATCGGGATGCTGCTGGGGAGCATCTACTTCGACCTTCACGGGGAAGGTGTCGTCCTTGCCGAGGATGTACTGCACGGGGTCTATGTAGTGCTGGCCCATATCGCCAAGGCCGCCGGACTCGTAGTCCCAGTAGCCGCGGAAGGTCTGGTGCACGCGGTGGGGGTTGTAGGGCTTGTAGGGAGCAGGACCGAGCCACATGTCATAGTCCAGTTCCTTGGGAACGGGCATGGGCTCGAGATTCTCCTTTCCTGTCCAGAAGAACTTCCATGCAAAGCCTGTGGCTCCGGAGATGCGTACCGTAAGGGGCCATCCGAGAAGACCGCTGTCAACCAGCTTCTTGAGGGGTTCCACGGTGGTGCCGAGGCCGTAGAAAGTGTCCTTGAAGCGGAACCATGTGTCCAGACGGAATATGCGTCCGTATTTGGCCACGGCCTCGACCACCTTCTGTCCTTCGCCTATGGTTCTTGTCATGGGCTTTTCGCAGAAGATGTCCTTGCCGGCGCGGGCTGCCTCGACGGCTTGGATACCGTGCCAGTGAGAAGGAGTCGCGATATGGACTATGTCCACATTGGGGTCGTGAACGAGGTCACGCCAATCGCTGTAGGCGGCCAGGGTGGTGTCAAAAGCCTTCTTGCCGGCCTGCACGGCGCGGTCCAGATGATTCTTGTCAACATCGCAGACGGCTACCAGGCGGCACTTGTCGTCGCTTGCGAAATGCAGCGGGGACATGCCTATTCCGCCTACGCCGATGATGCCGCGGGTCAGCTTGTCGCTGGGCGCTACATACTTCTTGTTTCCGCCCATGGCTCCGAAAACGGACCTGGGGAGAATGGTGACGGCGGCGATTCCGACACCTGCCTTCTTGATAAAGGACCTTCTTGATTCAGCCATAAAATATTGCGGTTTTTAGTTTTACTTTAGAAGCATTTTTCAAAGATACGAATTATTAAATTATTTTCAAAAATAAGGCCGCCATATTCAACTATTTTTGCTTGTTTTATCACCCCTGCAAGCCTTGCCAAAACTTTGTTTTCACTCTCTTTTGGATTATCTTTGTATCTGAAAATCCCGGTCACGTGGTTACAACGAGGCCGGGATTTTCAGCTTGCATGAGCCAAAAAGGCCGGCCCCAAATCGGAGCCGGCCCACTGTCTTGCGTGTGAAACTGCGCTTATTCGGCGCGGGATTCACGACGGTCATGATGGTACTGATGTCCAGGACATTGCCGGGAATGATGTCATACCACACCGGAAGCTCCGTCTCCTCATCCAGCACCAGCACGAGGCGCGTCTGGACGGAAGTGCTCTCCACGCTGTGGCTGCACAGGGCGTTTAGCCTCCACGGTCAAGCCCCCGGGCAGCCTGTCTACAGTGAGGCGATGGCCTCAAGGACACAGGGCCGCGATTTCCTCCTGTGTGAGGCCGGTGTAAAGGGTTATCTTATCCGCCGGCTCCCCGCATTCCAGCATCTTGAGAGCCAACTCCACGAAGGCATCCTTACGACCTTTCTTTATGCCACGCGCCTCACCGCGCGCCTCTCCACGGGCCTCACCCCGTTTCTCACCACGTGCCTCACCACGTGCCTCGCCGCGAGTTTCCCCCTCCTTGACAGCATACTCAAGCTCGCACTTGCGGTCGAGCTCACGGAAATACTCACCGTAGTAGTCCTCGAACCTCTGTAAGTCGTATTTTGCTATCTCCATGGTGTGATACAGGTTGTTTAAAAAGTCATTTTCAAAACTCTCGGGCTTGGACTTCAGCCGGCTTCCCCACTTGAAGGAGAA
>JAFVCK010000013.1 GCA_017479265.1 Bacteroidales bacterium
CATGATGCCCTATCTTCTGTGGGGAGGCCCTTTTACCGTGGTAAATGCCTGGTTTGAAAGCGTTTCCGGCTTCACTACGACGGGAGGTACCATACTTGACGACATAGAGGCCCTGCCGGACAGCCTGCTGTTCTGGCGTTCGTCCACCCATTTCATCGGAGGTTTGGGAGTAGTGGTTTTCCTGCTTCTGATAATCCCTTCTTCCAGCCCTGTGCGTCTGAGGCTTACCAACATGGAGCTCTCGTCCCTCTCCCGCGAGGGATACCGCACCACCACCAACAAGACCGTTTCCGTTTTCGCATGGGTGTACGTGGTGCTCAACATCCTGGCCTTCCTGAGTTACATGCTGGCCGGAATGTCGCCTTTCGATGCCATCAACCATGCTTTCAGCGTCTGCGCTACAGGCGGATTCAGCACCAGGAACCTTTCCATAGGGGCCTTCCATTCCAATGCCATAAACATTATCACGATAGTGTTCATGTTGCTGAGTTCCACGCACTTCGCCATAATTTACTCCGTGGTGGTGACCCGTTCGCTGTCGGCTCTGAACAATCCCGTTCTGAAATTCTATTTCGCCGGGCTTGCCGGGCTCTCCATTCTGGTTGCCGTAGCTCTGAAGGCCTCAGGTACCGTCGCTTCCTGGGGAGAGTCGTTCATGGAGAGCGTCTTCCAGGTGGTATGCTACGCTTCGACTTCCGGATTTGCCATAGCCGACAACAGCACATGGCCGTTTTTCGCCTGCGTGCTGCTGATGTATGCCGGCATACAGTGCGGTATGGCTGGCTCCACGACGGGAGGTCTCAAGAGCGACCGCGTGCTGCTGCTTTTCAAGTCCATAGGCCAGCATGTCAAGCAGAGCATAAGTCCCAATTCAGTGTCCGGAATCAAGGTCGGACGGCAGATGCTAAGCAATGACGAAGTCTATCCCCATATCCTCTACATAGCCCTTTACTGCATTCTCCTTGTGGTTGCCTACGGCCTCTGCCTTGCGTTCGGCGGCGGCAGCAGCCACACCTTGGCCGGTACGGTGTCCTCGATAAGCAACCTCGGTGCGGCCTTCGGAGAGATAGGCACTTACGGCTCCTACAATGCCGAGCCTGCGCCCATAAAGGTCATCTATACGATATGCATGTTCCTCGGCCGTCTGGAGATATATCCTGTCCTGGTGGTCATAGGAATGGCTTTCTCACGCAAGAAGAACTGATGGGGGGACGGTCTGAATATCTTCGCGGGGCTTTTCTGTCGGCTCTCGGTTATGAGCCGACTTCGTGCCAGGAGTCGCTGATGAGGGACATGGCCGATTTTCTGACGGGGGACGACGGAGACATAATGGTGGTGAACGGATATGCCGGCACTGGCAAGACCACGGCCGTCGCTGCCGTTGTAAATGTGCTGCGTTCCCTAAAGATTCCCGTGGTGCTGCTGGCTCCTACAGGGCGTTCCGCCAAGGTTCTGTCACATTATGCGGGGCTGTCGGCATATACAGTCCACAAGCATATCTACAGGCAGAAATCCGTGGGGGATGATGGTTTCGGGCAGTTTTCCCTTTCGCCCAACAAGTCCCGCGACACCCTTTTCGTCGTGGACGAGGTGTCCCTCATAGGCATAGAGCAGGGGCAGTCCACGGCGGCTTTCGGCAGCGGGAACCTGCTCGAGGACCTGGTGAATTTCGTGCGGAGCGGCGTTGGTTGCCGTCTTGTGCTCATAGGGGATGCGGCCCAGCTGCCTCCCGTGGGCCTTGACAAGAGTCCCGCCCTTTCTCCCGAGTACATGTCTTTTGCCGGCGGCGTGCGGTTCTCCGAATTGACCACCGTGGTGCGTCAGCAGGAGGGCAGCGGCATACTTTCATACGCGACAGGGCTGCGGTACATGATTTCTTCTTCGCAGGAGCCTTTTTCCCTTAGGTTCAAGGGCTCTTATCCTGACGTTGCCAGGGTCGGCGGCGGGGAACTGCTTGATACATTGACGGATGCGTATTCCCGCTACGGCGAGGACGAGACCGTGGTGCTGTGCCGTTCCAACCGCAGGGCCAACCGCTACAATGCCGGTATCCGGGCCCAGGTGCAGTGGAAGGAGGACATGCTGGTGCGTGGAGACAAGCTTATGATAGTCAAGAATTGCTATCAGTTCGTGGACAAGGTGGAGCAGATGGACTATATAGCCAACGGCGACATTGCCAAGTTGGTGAAGGTGTCGGGGTTCGAGGAGCGTTACGGGCTCAATTTCGCCGATGCCGTCCTGGAGTTTCCGGATTATGACGGGGCTACGGTCAAGGCGAAGATATGTCTGGATACCCTTTCTTCGGAGGCGGCTTCGCTGACCTACGAGCAGCAGAATGCCCTTTATCAGGGAGTGTCCCGGGATTATTCGCATATAAGCTCCAAGAAGAAGCGCTATGAGGCTGTGCGGGAGGACCCTTATTTCAATGCCTTGCAGGTGAAGTATGCCGAGGCGGTGACGGGGCATAAGTCGCAGGGAGGGCAGTGGGAGTGTGTTTTTGTGGATAATCCGCTTTGGCAGGAGGAGGTTGCGCTGGACGACCTCAAGTGGCTTTATACGGCCTTTACCCGTGCGCGTTCCATGCTCTATCTCGTCAATTTCAAAGATGAATTCTTTCAGTAATCCCGGGAGCAGAGGATTAGTATGGGGTCGGGGCCGAGGCGGGTGGCGAAGATGTGTTCGGAGGCGCTGGGGCGGGCTTTGAGTCGGCGGCGCAGTTCGTCGGAGGTGAGGGGAATGTTCCTGGCGGTGATTTCAGCCTCCGGCCGCTGTTTCCCAAGGGCCTTGATCGTGGCGCTGGAGAGCGGATATATCTCTTTGATTTTGAATAGCTTGCCAAAGTCGGAAAGGACCTTTTCCGGCTTGGGGGCGCAGTATAGATGTGTGCCGGGAGAGAGTTTCTTAAGGCCGAAATGCTCTGAAACAGTGTTGAAAAGTCCTGCTTTCGAGAGCGACTTCCCGGGCTCGAACAGCCAGCCCCCGGCAAGGTCCGAGGGCGAATCGCAATAGGTGACCCTTGCCCTTGACTCGGCATCGGAAGGGAACTCCAGGCGGCGGCCGTTTTCGCTTACGACAAGGGTAAAGACCTCCTCGCCATATTCCCTGTCCATCCAAAGCAAAAGCTCCTTGCACTCTCCCTTGGAAGAGACTATATGCACCTCCCTGACATTTCCCAAAGTCTTGACTGTCAGGCTTATATCGGCCATGGGCGATAGCTTTGCCACTATATGGCGGCAGCGGGCGAAAAGGCAGGGCTTCAGTGTGGTCAGGTCCGGGCTGCAATCCTGGAGCATGAATACTTTACGTCCTTCGCCGGAACGCCTCGCGGGGTCCAGGAAAATGACATCCGGACTCAGGTCCCCGAGTATCCCGTCCAGGCTGCCAGGCTCCACCACCGCATTGCTCACCAAAGGGACATTCTCTTTTAGAAGCAAAGGAAAATTGTGCCGGGCGGCATCTGCCAGGGCTGGATTCATTTCATTGTAAAGCACTCTGTATCCGGCCTTTGCAAAGGCTACGCTGTCCACTCCGAGACCTCCTGTAAGGTCGGCAACGCTCCCTCCTCCTATCCTTTCCTTCAGCATTGAGGCCTTGTAGAGGGCCGTTTCCTCGCCGGAGCACTGCTCCGCGCTCAGGGTAGAAGGGTAGAGAAGCCCCGGCTCCGCATGCCACGACGGCAGCTTGGACCTTATCTTGCGGCGGGACTCTATGGTGCTGACGGCAAGGTCCATGTCTACGCCCGGCCATTTGCCCCTTGACAGCAGCAGACGGGAAGTGTCTTCGCCCTCGTGGGCCAGTATGAATTCTGTCAGGCCGCTCATTGCAAATCCAGGAGATATCTCAGCCAGAATGCCCAGTTCTCAAGCTGGAAATGGTGGGCCTGCTCGCCCTTGTACCCGTGCATTCCGTCAGGATATATCATGAATTCGAACTTCTTGTTCTCCTGCTGGAGACGGTCTATGAGTTGGAGGGTGTTCTGGAAATGCACGTTGTCGTCGCCTGTCCCGTGGGTAATCTTCAGCATCACCGGCTCTATTCCAATCGGGGGAATATTCTCTACCGGATAGTTGGAAACGTGGTCTATGACACGCGTGGCGGCATATCCTTCGGGATTTGTCGCGGGAGTTTCCATGAAACGCTCTGTGTAATGGGTGTCGTACAGGGCCCAGTCATATACCCCGCCACCGGCTATGCCGTAGTGGAACTGCTCGCTGTGGTCCATCACCAGAAGAGCCGTCATGGTGCCTCCGAAAGAGAACCCTTCCACTCCTATCTTGTCCGGATTGACATAGGGGAGGGACTGGAGCGCCTCGGCCCAGCACACGAAATCCTCCACCTCATGGACGGACAACTGCTTGTATATCATGTCCAGTCCGGCCCTTCCGTTGTGGCCTGCCGCCCTGCAATCCGCCGTAATCTGTATTATGCCCGACTCCGCCCAGAACTGATTGACAAAATCGGGGGTGGTCCATCTTTCGCGCACAAGAGGAGTGTCAGGACCTCCGTAAATGTCCATGTGGACGGGATATTGCCTTGAAGGGTCGAAATCCTTGGGATAAACCATGGCGGCAGGGAGTTCGAAGCCGTCCGGAGTGGTTATGGAGACAAGCTCGGGCAGGGCGTAGTCGTCAGGGTTGAAGTCCTCCGGGGCAAGGTCAGCTACCTTGTAGGCTCCCTTCGAGGGCTCTCCGGCGGGCTTCTTGAGGGCCGAAGCGGTGCTGGCCATCCATATCTGGGTGGGGGTGCGATACCCCGACAGCGTAGCCACGAAATGCTTGCAGTCCGGGGAAAATGCCACGCTCTGCACCGCCAGGGAGGTGTCCGTGAGGGCGTTGATATTGCCCTTGGGGTCCACCCTGTAGAGGCATTGGCGTACGCGGGAGTCGCGTTCGGCCTTGAAATAAACGTTCTTGCCGTCCGTCGCCACAAGCTGCATTCTCCAGTTGGGACCGTCCGTGATTCTGCGCAGGGAGCCGTCGTATCCGAGGAAGTAAATCTGCTGCCAGAGGGTCTCGAAACTGCGCACCATGTAAAGGCCCTTGTCGGTG
This sequence comes from Bacteroidales bacterium, assembly GCA_017479265.1. Classification (GTDB taxonomy): domain Bacteria; phylum Bacteroidota; class Bacteroidia; order Bacteroidales; family UBA932; genus Cryptobacteroides. The sequence continues at coordinate 5,049 of JAFVCK010000013.1, forward strand.
AAAAGCATGCCGTCTATCCAGTCCAGCCATGTTTTGTAAGTCTCGTGGTATATGGGCTCGGGGCTGCCGTCGGTGGCGCTGACCCTGTAAAGGTCGAGGGTGTTCTGAATGCGGGGCTCGCGGCTGACATAGAGCCACTTGCTGTCAGGGCTCCAGAAAGGAGTGCCGAAATACTGGTCCTGCGTCTCGTCGAAATCAGCCCACACGGTATCTCCGCCCTCTGCCTCTACTATGCCTATGCGCACCTTGGGGTTAGGCTCTCCGGCCTTGGGGTAGCGGGTGAGCCTGAGGCTTCCGTCCTGTCCGAAGGGGGAGTATATGGGGAACATGGGCACTTCGCTGTTGTCAAAGCGGTAGTATGCCACCTTGCGCGAATCCGGCGACCACCAGAAAGCGCGGTAGCGGGAGGGCCTTCCGAATATTTCCTCATAATATACCCATGAGGCGTACCCGTTGAGTATCAGTTCGTTGCCGTCGAAGGTGAGCCGCCTTTCCTGCCCCGAGGACACGTCGGCCACCCAGAGGTCATTGTCCCTCGTGAAGGCTATCTTGGTGGAATCGGGGGACCATGTGGGGTTGACCGCTCCTTCGGGATGGATGGGGAAACCGGCAAACTTTTCGGGGACCGAAACTCCCTGGCGGGTCTTCCAGCCCTTGACGCTGACTCCGAATCCGTCCGTATAGGACCCGTCGTAGGTGAAGACCGCTTCGCTGTTGTCTATCCATTTGTATCTGGAGGGAATCTCATTCCACCCGGCCGCCGCTGCCGCGAGGGGCAGCAGTACGAAAAGTGTTGTCATTATTTGTTTCATGTTTACAAAAATAAGTAAAAAACGTAAATTTTTGTAAAGAAAAGTATATTTCTGCATTTCTTGGGACAACAACGCTTGCATCCTTCTTGGCGGAAAACTATTTTTGCACCGAAAAGGGTACAGTACCACCCGATTCTTTTTCATTGTTGAAGGTCCGGACTTCCCTCCGGGCCTTCTTTGAAATATCGAATAATTCAGTTAAATTTGCAAAGAAATGGCACAAGCCCCCGATATGTACCAACGCAACATAGACTCAGACATCCAGTTCCTTCCAGGGGTAGGACCCAAGAGGGCCGCCTTACTGCGTTCGGAACTCGGCATAGCGACCATAGGGGACTTCGTCCGTATCTATCCTTTCCGCTATATAGACCGCAGCAGCGTCCAGAAAATTGCCTCCGTGCCCGTAGATGCCGCTTATGTGCAGATCCAGGCCAAAGTGGTGAGGACCATGCTCATGGGCTCAGGCAGCCGCATCCTATATATGAGGGACCTCCAGGGAGCCCTGCGTGGCGATGGATCCGTTCCCGGATATGCCGCCCCTACAGGCTCCGACCGTGCCGCGGAAGGGAAGATACAGTTTTCCCAGGCCAAGAGGCTCAGCGTGATAGTGGACGACGGCAGCGCCCAGATGGAACTGGTGTTCTTCAAGGGCATAAAATACACTTTCGAGAGGCTTCTTCCGGGGTCCACCTTCCTTTTCTTCGGCAAGCCTTCCGTTTTCGGCGGCAAGGTGAACATGGTGCATCCCGAGATAGACAATCCTCTGCTCCCGGGCAGCGGGGCAGGCGGAGTGATGACGGGGGTATATTCCTCGACGGACAAGCTGCGAAGCGGCGGCATCACCGGCAAGGTGATGAACAAGCTGATGGACACCGCCCTGTCGCTCGTGCTTCCCGAGGTGGGGGAGACCCTTCCCGAGTATGTGCTCAGGGACAAGCGCTTGGTGCCCCTTACCTTCGCCCTTCGCAACATTCATTTCCCCACCGATGCCGAGTCCTTGCAGAAGGCCCAGAGGAGGCTGAAATTCGAAGAGCTCTTCCTGCTGCAACTCTCCCTTCTCAGGCAGAAATATGTCCGCAGCCGTGGAGAAAAGGGAATACCCATGCCCTTGGTAGGCAAGGACTTCAATGATTGTTACAACGCCCTGCCTTACTCTCTGACCGGAGCGCAGAAAAGGGTGATAAAGGAGATACGCGCCGACCTTATGAGCGGGCACCAGATGAACCGCCTGCTCCAGGGCGATGTCGGCTCGGGCAAGACCATGGTAGCCGTGCTGACGGCCCTCATTGCGGTGGCGAACGGATGCCAGGCCTGTATCATGGCTCCGACGGAAGTGCTTGCTCAGCAGCACTTTGCAAATATAAGCCGCTATCTTGCGCCTACTTCGGTCAAGGTGGCCCTCCTGACCGGCAGTTCGCGTACGGCCGAGCGCCGGGAGATAGATGCCGGCCTTCGGGACGGCAGTCTCGGGATAATAGTCGGCACCCACGCCCTTATAGAGGACACGGTGGTGTTCAAGCGCCTGGGGCTTGCGATAGTGGACGAACAGCACCGCTTCGGAGTGGACCAGAGGGCGAGGCTGTGGGCCAAGAACGCCGACGGCATTCCGCCCCATGTGCTGGTCATGACGGCGACCCCTATTCCAAGGACCCTCGCCATGACCCTGTACGGCGACCTGAACGTCTCCGTGATAGACGAGATGCCCCCCGGCAGAAAGCCTGTCGAGACCATGCTGGTGACGGAGAAACGCCGCTTCGCCCTGAACAAGTTCATGCGCGAGCAGATTTCCCAGGGGAGGCAGGTCTTCGTGGTGTATCCTCTTATTTTCGAGAGCGAAAAACTGGATTACAAGAACCTGGAGCAGGGATATGAGCGCATGGTTGCAGATTTCCCCTTCCCTCCCTACAAGATAGCGATAGTCCACGGACAGCAGAGTTCCGAGGACAAGAAGTTCAACATGGAAGCATTCGCCGCCGGAAGGGCCGACATACTAGTTTCCACCACCGTGATAGAGGTCGGAGTGGACGTGCCCAATGCCTCCGTGATGGTAATTGAGAGCGCGGAGCGCTTCGGACTCAGCCAGTTGCATCAGCTGCGCGGAAGGGTCGGACGGGGCAGCGACAAGTCCTATTGCATACTGGTCAAGGGCGACAAGGTGAGCAAGGAGTCCCAGAAGCGGCTGGAACTGCTCTGCTCGACGGAGGACGGTTTCACGCTGGCCGAGGAAGACATGAAGATGCGCGGGCCCGGGGATCTCGAAGGGACGCAGCAGAGCGGCCTTCCAATCAGCCTGAACATAGCCTCTCTTGCCAAGGACGGCAGGCTGCTGGAAGAGGCAAGGGGCTACGCGGACGGCATACTGGCCCTGGACCCCGTGCTTGAAAAACCAGAGAATGCATTGCTGGCCGGGGAGTTGGCCGGAGACAAATATAAGAAGGAAGATTACAGCAAGATATCGTGACGGCAGAACTACTCGGCAAATATATATGGCTGGTGCGCACTTTCGTGCGGGCCGGAGACCGCGGGCTTGACCTTGGCGAGATTGGCCGCAAGTGGGAACTGCGCTTCGGCAGCCCCTATCCCCGCCGCTCCTTCGCCAACCACCGCGAGGCCGTGGAGGAACTGTTCGGGGTCAGGATAGAATGCGACCGTACCGTGAACCGGTATTTCATACGCTACAGCGGGGATGTTTCCGATGAGAATTCCAATGCGGCGTGGCTTATCAACACCTTCACGGTCAATAACTTGCTGTCCCTCGGCAAGGAGAGGCTCTCGGGGCGCGTGGCCGTCGAGAACATTCCTTCCGGGCAGAAATGGCTTACCATCCTCATGGATGCCATGACGGGCGGCGAGGTCGTGGAAATATCATATCGGAAATATACGGCCCAGGTGCCCGAGACCCTTTGCGTGCATCCTTATGCCGTGAAGGAGTTCGGCAAGCGCTGGTATCTTGTCGGATACTGCGAGGAAAGGGGGGCCATGAGGGTGTATGGCCTGGACAGGATAGTTGCCATGGAAGTGACCGGACGGCCTTTCGAAATGCCCTCCGGATTTGATGTAGATGAGTTGTTTTCAGGTAGTTACGGCATTTATCTTCCCGAAGGCAGGCAGCCCGGGAAGATAGTGTTCAGGGCTTCGGAGAAGGAGGCCCGCTACCTTCGCGACCTGCCCCTGCACCCTTCGCAGAGCGAGTTTCCCCAGAGGGGGGAGGGAGACAAGCCCGTGCTCTTCTCCATCAAGGTCATTCCCAACGAGGACCTTCTCATGAAGTTCTGCAGTTACGGCGACAAGCTGGAGATTCTCTCTCCCGAGAGTTTCGCCCTCAGCGTGGCTTCGGCCCACCGGAAGGCCCTCGACATGTATGGAACAAAATTGTAAAACTATGTATAAACACTTGAAAATCGGGGCATTGGCCCTGTGTGCTTTACTGATGGCAAATTGTAGCAAGACAGAAACGGGAGGGAGTTATATAGGCCCTTCCTCCATTGTACCCGTGGACGGTCAGATGACCCCCGAGGTGCTGCTTTCCCTTGGCCGGCTGTCCGACCCCCAGCTTTCTCCTGACGGGCAGACCATATTGTTCGGAGTGAGTTACACCTCTATAGAAGAGAACCGCAGCTGCCGCAACATTTTCATCTGCAATGTGGACGGAAGCGGCCGCAAGCAGCTGACTCGCAGCGGGAAAAGCATTTCCTGCGCCCGTTGGGCAGACGTCGGAAAGAGCATACTTTACATAAAGGGAGGGCAGATTTACAAGGCTGCATATTCTTCCGGCAAGCTTTCCAAGGGCGTGCAGATAAGCAATGTCCCCGCGGGCATTTCCGAATTCTCGCTTAGTCCCGACGGAGCAGCCCTCATGTACGTCAGCACAGTCCACGGCCCCGTCACCGTCCCTTCGGATTACGACCCTGCCCTTGACAAGGCGCAGGCCTATGTCACCGAGGACCTGATGTACAGGCACTGGGACCATTGGACCACTGAAACTCCCCATACATACATAGCCGCGATGTCCGGCGACATAACCCCCGACAAGTCTCTGGACATTCTGGGCGAAGACTCCGCATACGAACTGCCCATAGAGCCTTTCGGCGGCCTGGAGCAGCTTTGCTGGTCGCCTGACGGACGCTTCGTCGCATATTCCTGCAAGAAACTCTCCGGCAAGGAGTACGCCTTCTCCACCAATACCGACATATATATCTACAATATCCGGTCGGGGGAGACGGTGCAGGTGAGTTTCGGCGGCGGATATGACACGGACCCCGTCTGGAGCCCCGACGGGAAGAGCCTTGCATGGCTGAGCATGGCGCGTGACGGCTACGAGGCAGACAGGGTGGTGCTCAAGGTGGCCGACCTTGAAACCGGTGAAGGCACCCCCGGGGTAGCCGCCGTCCGTGCCGCTGAGGATTTCCCCTACAATGTTTCCTCTCCCGTGTGGAGCCCGGACAGCAAGAGCATCTATTTCAGCGCTTTATATGACAAGGCCGTGCAGGGAATCTTCCAGATTGCGGCGGATGACCTTGGTCCCCGGAGGCTCGAAGGCTGCTTTGTCGTGGGCTCCGCCCGCTGCGTTACCCCCGTCGGGGAGTGGCTGGATTTCGGCAGTCCTTTCGCCGTTCTGGACGGGACCCTGCTTGCGAGCTATTCCAGCATGGATTTCCCTACGGAACTCGTGTCTGTCAACATCCGCAGCGGAGAACACTCGCAGATAACCCATGAGAACGACCATATCCTGGATGCTCTCGGCAAGGTGACATACGAATTGAGGATGGTCCCTACGGTGGACGGAAAGCAGATGCCCACCTGGGTGCTTTTCCCTCCGGAGTTCGACCCTTCAAAGAAATATCCTGCCATAGAAATACTGCTTGGCGGTCCCCAGGGCACCCTGAGCCAGGACTGGTCCTATCGCTGGAACTACCGGCTGATGGCCTCCCAGGGCTATGTGGTGGTGCTCCCCAACAGACGCGGTACCACCGCTTTCGGACAGGAATGGTGCGAGCAGATTTCCGGTGACTACGTGGGCCTGAATATGCAGGATTACCTCAGCGCCGCCAGGATGATAAAGGCCGAGCCCTACATAGGCAAGCTTGCCGCCTGCGGTGCCTCCTACGGCGGATTCTCAGTCTATTACATGGCCGGCATTCACGGCGACGTGTTCGACTGCTTCATAGCCCATGCCGGCATCTTCGACGAGAAGTACATGTACTACGAGACAGAGGAAATGTGGTTCCCCAACTGGGACAACGGAGGTCTTCAGGAATACCGGTACACCCCCGGGCAGACGGGGCCCGCAGGGGACGGCGTGACCTTCGGAGGAATGCGTCAGGGCGGTTCTCCCTGGAGCTCCCTTCCCAAGGCTCAGAGGCATTATTCCAATTCTCCTGCAGTGAATGTAACTGCCTGGCATACACCTATTTTGTGTATACACGGAGGTATGGACTTCCGCATTCCCTACGACCAGGGAATGGCGGCCTTCAACAGTGCCCGCATGATGGGCGTTCCGGCCAAGCTGGTGGTGTTCCCCGAGGAGAACCATTGGATTCTCCAGCCCCAGAACGCCCTCTTCTGGCACAGGACTTATTTCGATTGGTTGGACAAATGGTGCAAAAAATGATTAACTTTGCAGCCTGATGCAAAAACTGGTTCTGCATAATGAAGATTTTTTCGCGCGGGTGGTGCCTCTGCTGCGCAGCGGACAGAAGGTTACCATTCCCGTGAAGGGCTATAGCATGCTGCCTTTTATCCGTGGCGAGCGTGACCTCGTGGAGCTTCAGGCGGCTACGGAATATGTGCCCGGGGACATAGTGCTGTTCAGCGTGGGCGGACGCTATGTGATGCACAGGCTGCAGTCGGTTTCGGGCGGCGTGGCCGAGATAATGGGCGACGGGGTGTACCGGGGCAGGGAACATTGCCCGGTGGAGGATATATACGGGCGGGCCGTTACCATTTTGCACAACGGGAAAAAGCCCATAGACCCCCGCTCGGAAAAGGAGCTGCGAAGAGCCCGCACGTGGAAGAAGTTTCTTCCCATAAGGCGTTATCTGATATTTATTTACAAACGGCTGCCATGGAACATGTGGCTGCTTAAACAAAGTAGAAATGAAAATTAAGAAAGGTTTCATTCTCCGCACTATCTGCGGTCAGAGCGTAGTCTCCGGCGAGGGCCTGGAGCAGGTGAATTTCTCCAAGCTGGTCAGCCTCAACGACACGGCCGCATGGCTCTGGAGCGAGGTGGAAGGCAAGGATTTCGATGCCTCTACCCTTACCGCCCTGCTGCTTGACAAATACGATGTTTCCGAAGAAGTGGCTTCCAAGGATGCCGCCGCCCTTGTGGACAAGTGGAATTCCATGGGTCTTCTGGAGGCTTGAGATCGATCAAGAAATATCTTCTCTGGCTGTGGCGCTATTCCCGAGGGATGCGCCTTCCGCTTGTGCTGAACGTCCTGATGGGCTGTTTCAGCATAGGCCTCAACCTGTATTTCATTTACCTGACCAAGCGCCTCGTTGACATGGCTACGGGCTCTGTCAGCGTGGAAGGCGGCACCCTCATAGCGACAGGGGCCATAATAATAGCCGTGATGCTGCTTCGCCTGGCGGTCAATGCCTATGACACCCGCCTTGAGAGCATAACCTATTCGCGGCTTAACTTCAACATCCGCCAGAGGCTCTATTCCAATCTTCTGCAGAACCGCTGGATGGGCAAGGAAAAGATGCACAGCGGGGACACCCTGAACAGACTTTTCTCCGACGTGGACCAGGTGACGAGGATGATTTGCCAAGAGCTTCCGTCCATGTTCACGACTCTGTTCCAATTGGTTGCGGCCTTCATCTTCCTCAGTTCCATGGACCTTCGGCTCGCCCTGGTGCTGCTGCTCATGACTCCCGTGTTCCTGGCCTTCAGCAAGGTGTTTTTCCGAAGGATAAGGACCCTCACCAAGGACATACGCGAAAGCGAGAGCCGGGTGCAGAGCCATATACAGGAAAGCCTGCAGCACAAGACCGTCATACAGTCCATGGAAGTCGGAGCCAGGATGGAAAACCAGCTGGACGACATCCAGGAGACGGAATACGGACAGGTGGTGAGGCGTACCAATCTCAACGTCTTTGCCCGTACCCTTGTTTCCCTGGCCTTTTCCGCAGGTTATGTCGCCGCGCTCCTGTGGGGTGTAAAGGGCATCTATGACGGGGTCCTGACCTTCGGAGTGCTCACTGCCTTCCTGCAGCTCGTTGGCCAGATACAGGGCCCTTCCGTGCGGCTTACGCACCAGATTCCCGGCTTTATCTATGCCACTGCTTCTATAGACCGCCTGGCCGAGCTGGAGGACGCTCCCAAGGAGGAAAAGGGGCCTTCCAGGATGCTTGCAGGCATAGGCGGAGTGCGCATAGAGAACCTTACCTTCCGCTATCCTGACGGAACGGAAGATGTACTGCATGATTTCAATTACGATTTCAAGCCCGGCACCAGAACTTCCATAGAAGGGGAGACGGGAATAGGCAAGAGCACCCTCATAAGGCTCATGCTGTCCCTGCTCCAGCCCTCTTCAGGGCAGATTTTCATATATGACGACAAGCAGCGCCTGGTGTCTTCCGCACTTACGAGGGCCAATCTTGTCTATGTGCCCCAGGGCAATTCCCTGTTCAGCGGCAGCATAAGGGACAATCTTCTTCTGGGCAATCCCGAGGCGGACGAGGAGCAGATGTGGCATGTGCTGGATGTGGCCCAGGCGGGATTCGTGCGTGACCTTCCTCAGGGCCTGGACACCCTTTGCGGCGAGCAGGGGGCCGGCCTCAGCGAAGGACAGGCCCAAAGAATAGCAATAGCCCGGGGACTTCTGCGCCCGGGCTCGATAATGCTCCTGGATGAATTCAGCTCATCCCTGGATCCTGCTACGGAGTCCCGCCTGATGGAAAACCTTTGTTCCGACTACAAAGGCAAGACCATGATTTTCATCACCCACCGGGAGAAAATATCCCGCTGGTGCGACGCTGTTCTCAAACTATCTGAGGCTTCCTCGACTTGCGCTCCTCAGGGTCCTTCTGCTCAGTGACCATCTTCTCCTTCTGGAGCTTTGCCCAGGCCTGGCGGTTCTTGTAAATGTCTATGGCCTTGAATATTGCGCTCATCATGGAGCGGGGGTCCGCCATGTCGCGTCCGGCTATGTCGAAGGATGTGCCGTGGTCGGGAGAGGTGCGCACGTAGGGGAGTCCCGCCGTGAAGTTCACGCCGTCTTCGAAGGCGAGGGCCTTGAACGGGGCCAGTCCCTGGTCATGGTACATTGCGAGGGTCGCGTCGAACCTGGCGTAGTGGCCCAGACCGAAGAATCCGTCGGGAGAATAGGGCCCGAAGGCGTTGATTCCCTCCTCCTGTGCTGCCAATACCGCCGGGAGAATGATCTTTTCCTCCTCGTCTCCGAGCAGTCCTCCGTCTCCGCAGTGGGGGTTGAGGCCCAGCACGGCAATCTTGGGACGGTCCACGCCGAAATCTTTCATCAGCGAATCGTTCATCAGGCGGAGCTTGGAGAGTATCTTCTCCTTGGTGATGGAAGCGGCCACGTCCTTGAGGGGAATATGTCCCGTGACGACCCCGACCTTGAGGGTGTCGCTCACCATAATCATGGCTATCTCCTTGGCTCCCAGCTTGTTCTGCAAGTATTCCGTGTGGCCTGTGTATCCGAATCCTTCCTTGACCATGGCCCTCTTGTTGATAGGGGCCGTAACGAGTACGTCTATGAGGCCTTCCTGAAGGTCGGCGACGGCCTTTTCAAGGGAAGTCATGGCTGATTTGGCCGCTTCGGGAGTGGACTGGCCCGGCTCGACATAGATAGTGTCGGGCAGGCAGTTCACAATGTTGATTTTCTTGGGCTTCGCGTCCCTGGCCGAATTGATGACGTAAGTGTCGAGCTGCTCTATGTTGTGGAGCAGCTTGCGGTAGAATCCGAACACCTTAGAGGACCCGTATATGACGGGAGTGAAGGAATCCAGTATCCTTGCATCGGCCAAAGATTTGATAATCACCTCGTAACCTATTCCGTTGCCGTCTCCTTGGGAAATGCCGACAACTAGTTTGTTGTTAATCATATCAGAGTTGCTTTTGAATCCATGTATCCTGTGTCTTCCGGGAGGTCCGGCGCGTGGTAGGCCGCAACGGCAAGAGCGTCGCAACGCTCGTTGTCCGGATGCCCCGCGTGGCCTTTCAGCCAATGGAAAACGACATCGTGGCGCTTGTAGATGCGAAGGAATCTCTGCCACAGGTCGGGGTTCTTGACCTTGGCGAATCCTTTGCGCTCCCAGTTTTGAAGCCATCCTTCGTTGATGGCCTTGACCACGTATGAAGAGTCGCTCCATACCTCCACCCTGGCCCTGTCCCACCGAATGGCTTCCAGCCCCACGATTACGGCCAGGAGTTCCATCCTGTTGTTGGTCGTGAGGGCGTAGGCGCCGCTCATTTCCTTCTCGTAGCCGGCACATCTGAGTACGACCCCGTAGCCTCCCGGGCCGGGGTTTCCGCTGGCCGCGCCATCGGTGTACAGAAATATTACAGGTTTTTCCTGGGCCATAGTCTTTTTCTTATGCAAAGTTAATCATTTTCATTTGGGAATGTGAATTTTTAAGCGTAATTTTGCATTTTGTAAAGGAATGCCCCTTTTACAGAGGGTTTGTATGATGAAAACTACAATTGATATGAAAAGATTCGGTTTGGCAGTCCTGGTGCTGGCGGCGGTCATAGCGGCTTCTTCCTGCGCATCCAAGACCTACAAGGAAATCAACTATTTGCAAGACATCCAGAGGGATACGATCTTGCCGCTGAACACCTCCGAAGGTATAAAGGTCCAGCCCAAGGACATGATATCCATAGTCGTCTCCGGCAGCAATCCGCGCCTCGCGGCCCAGTTCAATCTCGTGAATGTCAGTTACCAGGCCGGTTCCGAGAGCCAGACCTCCGGAAGTTACAATAGGCTTATGGGCTATTCCGTCGCTACCGACGGTACCATAGACTTCCCGGTGCTCGGCAAGGTACAGGTGGCAGGACTCAACCGTTGGGAGGTTGCCGACCTTATCAAGACGGAGCTCAGCGGCAGGGGACTGCTTTCGGACCCCGTGGTCATAGTGGAGTTCCTGAATTTCAAGATTTCGGTTCTCGGAGAGGTTTCCCATCCCGGCACATATACCGTCTCAGGCGACCGCATCAATATCTTAGAGGCGCTCAGCCTCGCCGGCGACCTTACGATTTTCGGCCGCCGCGAATGTGTCAAGGTCTCCCGTGAGCAGGACGGTGTCAGGAAGGTGTTCGTCGTGGACCTTCGCAACAGCGACGCCCTTCTCAACGAAGAGGCATATTATCTCCAGCAGAACGATGTCATCTATGTGACCCCGAACTCCGTGAGGGCCGGCCAGTCCAAGATCAACGAGAATAACTTCAGGAGCGTAAGTTTCTGGGTATCAATCAGCTCAGTGCTGGTTAGCACCGCTAACCTTATAGTGACAATCGCAAGCAAAGTTAAATAATAATCTTCAACAAATCCGTAATATTTGCGATGGAAGAAAATCTGAATACCAGAAAAGCCATTTGGAACAAAGAGCCCGAAGACGAAAACACCCTGCAGCTCGCAGATATCTGGGGTATGATATGGAACAACAGGATATGGTACATCCTGTCTGTGGCCCTCTGCCTTTTCGTGGCCATATTCTATATCTACCATACTCCCAAGAATTTCAGCCGTTCCGCCAAGGTCATAGTCGATGAGAACGCCGAGAACTCTACGATGAGGGAACTCGCATCCTTCGCATCCAACGTAAGGCGTTACAATTCGGGTAACAATGTTTATAATGAGATAGAGGCCTTCACTTCTCCCGACCTTATGAAGAAGGTCGTGGAGCAGCTCGGATACGAGACCCGCTATGTGGAGAAGCAGTTCCTCCGCAGCCGCGAGCTCTTCACGGGCACCCCTATTGAAATGGTCCTTCTCGGTGACAATCCCAAGTCCTCCTTCTCTTTCAACCTGGAGAAGACCGGCCCCGATTCCTTCAAGATTTCGGACATATACGCAGGCCGTGATAAGTACGGACGCAAGGTCTCTTACGAGGGCCATCTGAGCGATACGCTCAACACGGAGGAGTTCGGTCGCGTGGTCATCTATCCTACCCTCAACATCGACAACTGGGACAGGGACATACGAATTTCATGGACCAATTCCATGAGCATGGCCAAGTCCTACGACCAGAAGCTCAGCGCCTCCCTTTCCGGCAAGGAGTCCTCGGTCGTGGTGCTGACCCTTACAGACCGTTTCGCTCCCCGTGCCGAGAAGGTGCTCACCACCCTTATCGACATATACAACAAGGAGTGGGTCCGCAACCGCAACAAGGCCGCCGAGAACACCACCAAGTTCATCAATGAGAGGTTGAGCGTCATCCAGAAGGAACTCGGCGATGTCGAGGACGACCTCAAGATGTACAAGGAGCAGAACAAGATTACAGATATCTCCGCTGTTTCCAACGCTTACCTGCAGGAGTCCACCCAGTATGCCAACAAGTACTTCGAGGTGAACCAGCAGCTGTCCATCGCGAAGTTCATCAGGGATTATCTCAACGACCCGGCACATGCAGACGACCTGATTCCTGCCAACGTAGGTCTCCAGGATGCCAGCATAGGCTCGCAGATTACCCACTACAACGACGGTCTGGTAAGCCGCAACAACTACCTGGCCCAGAGTAGCGTGAACAACCCTCAGGTGAGGGAACTCACCGTTGCCATAGAGCAGTACCGCGTGGCCATCAAGCGTTCCGTGGAGAACCTCATCACTTCGCTAGAGATTCAGTCTGCACAAATCGAGAGGCAGGAGAACGACGTTCTGCGCCGCATCTCCTCGGCTTCCGGCCAGGAGCTGCACCTGCTCTCCATAGAGCGTCAGCAGAAGGTCAAGGAGCAGCTATATATCTACCTGCTCCAGAAGCGTGAGGAGAACGAAATCCAGGCTCTCGTGAATGTGGGCAATACCCGTATAATCATGGAGCCCAACGGTTCTCCTTCTCCCGTATCTCCCAACACCAAGATGATTCTTCTCGTAGCCCTGATTCTCGGACTCGGCATTCCTTTCGGAGTGTTCTTCCTGATGAACCAGTTCGACACCAAGGTCAGCGGCCGTTCCGACATAGCCAAGCTTGAGGCTCCGTTCCTCGCCGAGATACCGCAGATGGGCATCAAGGGCAACTGGTTCCAGAGGCTGCGTATCAACCGCTTCAACGAACATGACACGCGCATAGTGGTCCAGGCCGGCAAGCGCGACATGATGAACGAGGCTTTCCGCGTGCTGCGTACCAACCTCGACCTGATGACATCCGGAAGTACAGGCTGCCAGAAGATAATGGTTACCTCCTTCAACCCCAATGCCGGTAAGACCTTCATTATCATGAACATGGCTTCTACCATGGCGCTGAAGGGCTCCAATGTCCTGCTTCTTGACCTCGACCTTCGCAAGGCCACCCTGTCCAAGGCTCTCAATGAGAACCATACGGGTGTGTCCGCATACCTGAGCGGCAAGAGCGATTCCTTCCGCGACAGCATCAGCCGCGTCTCTGACAACCTGTCCCTGCTGCCTGTTGGCTCCCTGCCTCCGAACCCTGCCGAACTGTTGGTTTCCAAGAGATTCGAGGATATGGTGGATGCTCTGGCCAAGGAATACGACTATATCTTCATCGACTGTCCTCCTGTTGACATAGTGGCCGATACGGGTATCATAGCCAAGTGTGCGGACATTACCATGTTCGTCATGAGAGCCGGTCTGTTCGACAAGAGGGCCCTGCCTGCCGTGGAGGAACTCTACGAGAGTGGCAAGTACAACCGTATGACTGTCATCCTCAACGGCGTTGAGGCCCATAAGGGCGGTCATGGCTATGGATATGGCGGCTATGGCTACGGTTATGGCTACGGCTATGGTTATGGCTATGGTTACGGCTATGGCTATGGCGAAAGCGATGATGAATAAAATTCGAACCATGCTGAATCTGTTCTCCCGTAAAAAATCTCTTCGGCAGAGCGGACTTCTTGACGGCGCCATCGACAATCATTCCCATATTCTGTGGGGTGTTGACGATGGCGTCCGCACAAAGGAGGAGTCCCTTTCCATCCTGTCCTATTTAGAGGAGTGCGGCCTCAAAAAGCTCTGGCTGACTCCGCATACGATGGAGGACGTGCCAAATACCACAGAGGGCCTGCGTGAGCGTTTCGAGGCCCTCAAGACCCTGTATCACGGCCCCATTGAGCTTCATCTGGCCTCGGAATACATGATGGACACTCTGTTTGCCGAGCGCCTTGCCCGGAAGGACCTGCTCACTCACGGGGAAGGGAGGGTGCTTGTAGAGACTTCCACCTGGTCTCCGCCCATCGGACTGTGGGAGACCCTGGGGGATATCCTTGACTATGGCTATACTCCCATACTTGCCCATCCCGAGCGCTACCGCTACATGACGGAGGAGGACTACGCCAAGCTGCACGACAGGGGAGTGCTACTGCAGCTCAACCTGCCCTCCATAGTCGGCCATTACGGCGAGGGTTCCGCCACCCGTGCGCAGTATCTGCTGGACAAAGGGTGGTACTGCATGGTCGGCTCCGACTGCCACCGCTCCAAGGTCATACGCGACTGGTACGACCGCCAGATGCTTTCTTCAAAGCTGCTCAAGCAGCTTGAGCCTCTGATGAAAGGCGAATAACGCTCAAATACGCACTTTTTTCAACATAAAATTTGCAAATTGAAAAATAATGCGTAAATTTGCAGTCCAATCAAGGGGTATTAGCTCAGTTGGTAGAGCGTTTGAATGGCATTCAAAAGGTCAGGAGTTCGATTCTCCTATGCTCCACAAGGTCAAGGATTTAAGGTAAAACTTAAGTCCTTGATTTTCTTTTAGTTACTTCCCTAACCCTTTGA
>JAFVCK010000014.1 GCA_017479265.1 Bacteroidales bacterium
CTGATTGGTGGCATAGACCTCGGGGTCCTTCATTTCCGCTGCGGTGTAGCTCTTGCCTTGCTCGCGGGAGAAGTCTGTCACCCTGCACTTGAGGGACTGGTCGGGCCACCAGAATCCGTTGGGAACAAAGTTGGAATAGAACCTGGGGTCGCGTCCTACGGTGGACTTATGGGCCTTGAAAGGTGCTGCCCAGGGCACATCTACAGGCTGGGTATAATTGTCTTCCCATCCTTCTGCCACATAGCCTGAAACAGGGTCCACATGGGGCTTGGAATAGTTCAGGCCCTTGGAATCCCTGTCATAACCTGTGACGGGATAGCGGCCGGAAGCCATCATGGGGAAAGCATCCACAAGCTTGAGCGAAGGGGTGAAAAGCTGCCATCCATAAAGCGGAGCCTTGGTCGTCAGGCCCGCCGCGGAAGCAATCTGCATGGGAACGGAAGCGGCAAGAAGGCCGCCCACGGTGCCGGCATAAGGGTCGGAAGGCGCCCAGGTGCGGAACCACCAGCCCCAGATGATTTCGGAGTTCCAGTTCTCGAAGAACACGCTCTGGTATGCGTCGGCATAGTCCTGCATGGTCGTTCCCTTGGGCTGGACCAGCTCATAGACACCGAGGTCAAGCACATCCTGCGCCGCTTTGGCCACGAGGTCCCACTTGGAAAGGTCCCGGCTCTCGGGGAATATCTTCTTGCCTTCCTTGTTGGTCATTGAAGCGTAGAGAGGGTTTCCGTTGAAAAGCGGAGAGGCCTGCAGCAGCAGTATCCTCATCTTGAGGGCCAGGGCGAAACCTTTGGTGACGCGGCCCCTGTCCTTCTCGTCGGAGAGGGTAGGAACTTCTTCTATGCGAAGAGGAAGGTCAGGAAGAGCCTTTTCTATCTGTCCGAGCATGAAACTGATGTTCTCCTCCAGAGTGTTCCTGTCAAGGGTTGAACCGTCAGTATCCATGCTTGCCTGCTCCTCGCCCCAGATGATGACGGGACCGTAATGGCGGAAAAGGCAGTAGTAGTAATAAGCCCTCATCACCGTGGCCTCGGCCTTCATGTAGGTTACATATTCGGGAGCGTCGTCCTGGTTGCGGTCTATGTTCTGCAGGAATATGGTACACTGGTTTATGGCCTGGTAGTACCTGTCCCAGAAGGTACCGTTGCTGTCTCCGTCAACGGTAGCCGAGCCATAGTCGCCCCAGCGCAGCTTGTAGGCTATGGAAGTATGTTGTGATGCGCCGAAGAGGGACTCGTCGGAACGCAGAACGCCCATGCCCTCGGAAGCGTCCACGTGCTCCTCGCGGGGAAGGTAGGTGTACATGTTGGACACGAAATTGCGCACCGAAACCCTCTTGCTGTAAAGGCTCTCGAGAGTTGCCTGGTCCGACAGGTTCACATTGAAATATGAATCGCAGGACACGGCTGCCAGAGCGGCTGCAAATATGGCAAATATTGATATCGTCTTTTTCATATCCGTCTGCATTAGAAGTTTATGTTAAGTCCGAGGGTTACGTTGCGGGTTATAGGATAACGGTTTCCGTAACTGGCCTCTATTTCGGGGTCCCACAGCTTGAACTTGCTGAATGTCAGAAGGTTGACTCCCTGGACATAAATCCTGACGGTCTGAAGGCCAATCTTCTTGGTAAGCTTCTTGGGAATGGTATATCCCAGTTCGGCGTTCTTCAGGCGGAGGAAACTCATGTCCCTCTGCCAGTATGTGGAAGCCTGCTGGTTGTTCTCCGGCTTGGAAAGCGAGATTCTCGGGTAAATGGCGTTCGGGTCGGGATTCTCCTTGGTCCAGTGGTTGAGCGCCACGTCCTTGTAAATCTGTCCGGACTCCATGGCCGTGGTGGAGGTACCGCCCCAGAACTGGGAACCGCCTATTATACGGGTCACATGGGAGACGCCGCTGAAGTAGAAGGACAGGTCGAAGCCCTTCCAGGAGGTGCTCAGACCGAATCCGTAGGTTATTTCAGGGACTACGGTGTATCCTATGGGTACCTTGTCGTATTCATCGACTACACCGTCTCCGTTCACGTCACGGTACTTTATGTCTCCGGGACGCACATTTCCGAACTTCTGCGTCGGCCATGCGTCAATCTCTTCCTGGGAGCAGAAAATGCCTTCGGCGATAAGTCCCCTCTGCTGCCTGAAAGCGAATCCGGCAGTGCTCTGGTACTCCTCAACGGGAGTAGGCTGGTCATTGTAAATCACGTGGTTGCGCGAGAATGTGTAGGTACCGCGGAGCGACAGGTTGAGACCGTTTGCGAACTGATGGTCGAACTGTGCGCTCATGTCTATACCGCCGGACTTCATCTTTCCGACGTTGACATACTGGGCGACATTGACACCGACAGCCGAAGGAAGCGACTCCCTCTGAAGGAAGATACCGTCACGATACTCGTAGAACCAGTCGGCCTGCAGTTTCAGGGCATGGAAGAAACCCAGTTCCACGCCGACGTTGGTCTTTGTGGAAGTTTCCCATGAAACATCGGGGTTGGCGATTTCTCCGGTACGCATTGCAGCCGTGTAGTTGGCCTGGTTGACACCCCAGTTGGAGCCGCCCACGCCGCTGGTCAGCACGGTAGCGTTATACACGTAGCGCCTTCCGCCGCCAATCTGGTCGTTACCTATCTGGCCTATGGAAGCCTTTATCTTGAACTCGTCAACCGTATTCTTTATATTGTCCCAGTAAGGCTCGTTGCTTATCATGTATCCCAGAGCGACCGAAGGGAAGAAGCCCATGCGGTGGCCCGGAGCGAAGTTCTCGGAGCCGTTGTAACCGAAGTTGGCCTCGAAGAAGTACCTGTCCTTGAAGGAGTAGGTGGCATGGCCTGCAAGACCCATGTTCTTGTATGCGAATGCGGCCAGATAGCCATCGGGAACATTGTTCCAGTGCTGCCTGATGCTGAACAGCAACATACCGCTCACCCTGTGGGCGGAGGCGAAGTTGCGCTCATACAGTGCCGAAGCCTCGAAATCCAGCTGGTTCTGTCCGGACACGGAGGTGGACAGGTTCATGTACCCCTGGTAGTCGTCCATGATTTCATATTCCAGGGCTCCGGTGTCGGCATTGCGCCCGGTCGCGCGGAAAGTGGACGGAGTCTTGATTCTGGACAGATAGGTCTGGCTCCAGGCATCCCAGGAGAGCTGCACCTTGGCGGAAAGGCCCTCGGTAATGATATCGGAGAAGTCCTGGTTGAGGGCTATGGTACTGGTAGCCGTGTTGCGCGTGGCCGAACGATAACCGCTCTCGTTCAGTCGGTTGTAAGGGTTGTTGGTATTCTTCACCTCGGCGAGTGTGCCGTCGCTGTAAACGGCAGGCATCACTATGGGGGTGTTGACCATGGTAAGGGCGAGAATGTCGTCCAGCGTGCTTCCGGGATAGTTCCTCAGGGTCACCTGGGTACCGAGGCTGAGCCCGAGGGTGGTGGACTTGGTGATATTGATGTCCACGTTGGAGCGGAAGTTGAACTTCTGGTAGTTCATCTGGGAGTCGTAACGGTCGTTGCGGGCCACGTTCAGGATACCGTCCTCGTAGTAGTAAGAACCTGCTACATAGTACCTTACGTTCTTGGCACCGCCGGTCACGTTCACATTCACCTTGTGGGTCTGGGCAAACCTCTTGAAGGTCTCCCCCACCCAGTCCACCGAAGGATAGAGGTCCTTGTCCTCTCCGCTCAGATACTTGGCCCTGTCAATCTCGGAAATGGGAGCGTCGTTGCCGTTCTCCGTGAATAGGGCGTTCAGGTAGTCTATGAACTGCTCGGTACTCGCCATTTCGGGGAGTTTCACGGGGGAAGTCAGACCGGTCTCCAGCTTGACATTGACCTGGGGCTTGCGCTCCGATCCTCGGCGGGTGGTAATCAGCACGATTCCGTTTGCTCCGCGCACACCGTAGAGGGCGGTTGCGGAAGCATCCTTCAATATGGAGAACGAGGCTATATCCTCGACATCCACAAGGTCCATGCTCCTCTCCACGCCGTCCACCAGTATGAGAGGCAGGGAGTTGGCTCCGAAGGTGCTGATACCGCGGATCCAGAACTCCGCGCTGGCTCCCGGCTCTCCGGAACGCTGCATGGCCACGACACCGGCCAGCTTACCGGCAAGACCCGTGGATATGGTTCCCATAGGAGAAGCCAGGGTTTCCATGTCCACGGTGCTGATTGCACCCACGATGCTGGCTTTTCTCTGCGTACCGTAAGCGACCTTGACGGCCTCTTCCAGCATCATGTCCATGGGGACGAGCTTGACTATCACATCAGTCTGTCCCTGATAGGAGATGACTTCGTCTTCATAGCCGACGAATGAGGCTATCAGGACATCCTTGGGACCGACCTCTATGCTGAACCGGCCTGAATTGTCAGTCATAGATCCCTTGGTGTCGCCCTTGACATACACATAGGCTCCGGCCACGGGCGTATCGGTCTCGTCCAGCACTACTCCCTTGACGGTTTTGTTCTGGGCGTAGGCCACCGGTCCGGCCAGCAGCAGGGCCATTGCCGGGACCAGGGCGGCCAGAAACATTTTCACAATCCGTTTATACATCACAAAAACTATTGGGTTTCAAATATTTGACTATCCACCTCAGGAAGGTTTCCAATCAGAAATTGGGCTTGATTATAAAGTAGCAAACATCCTCCGTTATCGAAAGTCCTTCCAAAGATAGCGATTTTATCTTTATCGGCACTACATGTCCGCCGTGAATTTCTGAAAGCAGAGTCTCGTTTACGCTAAGGTTGAACTCGGCCAGTTTGTCTCCCGGAGCAATCGTGGCCTTGGGATTCTTAAGGCTCACACAGCCTTCGGGCGGCATATTGTAGTAGTAACTGGTCTCGTCCTGGAAGCGTGTGACAAGGCTCTCGTCAATCTCGCACTCCACCACGAGTTCGTCACGGGGATTGGACTTTGTGAGGGATGCCGAAATCTTCACCGGCGAGGAAACTTCGCTGCGCTCCTTGCTCTCGGTATATTCCATGGTCTTGGCGGAGAAACCTATGCTGGAAGGACGCACGTTCACTATGACGAAAGTCCTGTCAGAGGTAACCATGCCGGGCTCTGAGCAACTCAGGGATACGGGAATAACCCAGTTGTCGTCTGTAACGGTTGCCAGCAGTTCCTCGGGATTCCAGGTAAGGTCGGAAGTGAGCCTCGAATCGCTCTGCGCGAAATCCAGGGTCAGGGTTTCCACCTTGTACTTGTCGGAAGGCAGGGCCTTGAAAGAAGTGCCGTTTGCCTCGTTGTAGGCTTGGAGCGCATCATTGTCAATCTTCAAGGTCACATGGGCCGTTGAAAGGTTTCTTCCGGACTTTATCACGCTAACCTTGTAATGGGCGGAACAGACAGTCGTCTGGCTCACCTTGTCAAGGCCGGAGAAGGAGATATGGTCGGGCTCCACGAAGTTCAGTCTGTTGTCCTTCACACAGGCCGCGGCGGCAGCGAGGCAGAAGGCAAGGACTATGTATCTATATATCGCTTTCATATTCATGCTGCATTAAAATCCGTAATTCTGTGTAAAGTTCACCATCTCGGCCATCTGCTTAGCGCTGAAAGGCAGCAGATAGTCCCTCTCGCGGAATACAGCGCAGTTCTCGCCGTTGAAATCGGTGTTGACCCTCTGCCAGGATTCCTCGTAGTTGTCTGCCTTAAGGTGCAGGGTCCAGTTGTCGCAAGGATATTCGTCAAGCGCCGTCATCGTGCGGGTAGCGTCAAAGTGGCGCATGGTCTCGAATCCGAATTCCACCATCTTGTCCTGGCGTATGCACCAGCGCAGGAGCTCCTGGTCGCCCTCTATTCCGGGATATGACACCTCTATGTTGGGCAGTCCGGCACGGTTGCGCACCTTGTTGAGGGCTGCGCAGGCTGCGGCTCCGTCACGGGCAGGCTGCTCGTTGAGGCACTCGGCGAGGTCGTAGTAAATCTCCGCGAGCCTGAATGCAGGGAACACGTAACGTATTGCCTGATAGTTGGCTGCTGTGTTCAGGGAAGTCTCGGCCTTATACCAGCGTCTCCAGGTGTAACCTACGCGGTTGATATTGCCGGCAGGGAGCCAGCGGTTGGTTGCATCGCGTCCTGCATAGTCCGTGACCCTTACGTTAAGTTCCTGGCAGGGCCACCAGAATCCGTTGGGAATCAGGCTGGAATAGTATCTGGGGTCACGCCCGACGCAGGATTTGTGAGCCTTGAAAGGCTCCGCCCAGTCGGCATCTATAGGCTGCTTGTAATTCTCCTCCCAACCTTCGGGCTGGTAGCCGGAGAGAGGGTCCACTATCGGCTGTGAATAGTCAAGTCCCCTGTCGTCCCTGGGATATCCGGTCACAGGATAACGGCCAGTCTCCCACATGGGATAGGCATCCACCATCTTCATCGAAGGGGTGATAAGCTGCCAGCCGTATTTGGGAGAACTGCCCGAAATGGCCATAGGCACGGCTGCGGCCAGGAGACCGCCGACGGAACCGGCGAAGGGGTCGGCAGGTGCCCATGTACGGAACCACCAGCCCCAGATGGTCTCGCTGTTCCAAGGCTGAAAAAACACGTTCTGATAGGCCTGGGCTGCATCCTTGAATGCATCGCCCGTAGGCTCGGTAGCCTTGCAGAGTTCATATATGCCAAGGTCGAGGACATCCTGGGCGGCCTTAGCGGCCCTTTCCCATTTCTTGCCGTCATACTCCTGGGGGAATACGAACTTGCCTTCTTTGTTCTTGATGCCCTTGTACAGGTCGCAGCCATTATAAAGAGGAGAAGCGGCATACAGCAGCAGCCTTGCCTTGACAGCGAGGGCCGCTCCCTTGGTCGCGCGTCCCATGTCGGTCTTCTCGGTAAGCGTGTTGACATCCTGCACTGACAGAGGAAGCACCTTAGCGGCCTCGTCCAGTTCGTTCACAATCCACTCCACGTTCTCCTCAAGGGTGTTCCTGTCCAGTTCGGAGCCCACGGCATCCTCGGGTGCAGGTTCCTCGCCCCAGATGATTACAGGGCCATAGAAACGGAAGAGGCAGAAATAGTAGTAAGCTCGCAGGAACCTGGCCTCGGCCTTCATATATTCCCTGTATTCCACGGGGTCCTCGACATCTTTGTCCACATTCTGAAGAAATATGGAGCACTGGCTTATGCCCTTGTAGCATTTATACCAGAAGTTGCCGGAGGCATCGTCTTCGGGAGTACCGGTACTGTAATCTCCGTGACGGTACTTGTACCATACATAATTATACTGGGAGGCGCCGAACAGGGCCTCGTCCGCCCTCAGCACGACTCCGCCTTCATTGGTCTGTATTTGCTCGTCGCGGGGCAGGTAGGTATAGAGATTGGCCACGAACTGACGTACGGAACCTCTCTTGCTGAATATTCCGTCCAGGTCGGCCTGGTCCTTGAGGTTTACGTCGAAATAGGATTCACAGGAGGACGCAAGCGCCACAAGAGCTATGATATAAAGTATTCTTCTTATATTTTTCATGACCTGCGCGATTTAGAAGTTGACATTTACGCCAAGACTTATGTTCTTGGTCATGGGATATACATTGCCGTAGTTGGCATCAAGCTCGGGGTCCCACAGCTTGAACTTACTGAAGGTCAGAAGGTTGACTCCCTGAACATAGAACCTCACGGCGGACATTCCGGCACGCTTGGTCCATTTCTTGGGAAGAGTATATCCCAGTTCTATGTTCTTCATCCTGAGGAAGCTCATGTCCCTCTGCCAGAACGTGGAATTCTGGGAATTATTCTCAGCCTTGGCAAGCGAAAGCCTCGGATATTTGGCGTTGGGGTCGGGATTGTCCGTAGTCCAGTGATGCAGTGCCACGTCCTTGTAAATCTGGCCGGACTGAAGGGCCGTGGTGGAAGTACCGCCCCAGAAGTTGGTACCTCCTATTATACGGGTCACATGTCCCACTCCATTGAAGAAGAAGGAGAAGTCTATTCCCTTCCAGCTCATGCTGAGACCGAAACCGTAGTTGATTTCAGGAACGGTGGTATAGCCTATGGGCACTACGTCGAGCACGTCCACCACACCGTCGTCATTGACATCCACGTACTTGATGTCGCCGGGCTTGACCACTCCGAAGGACTGCTTGGGCCATGTGTCAATGTCTTCCTGGCTGGTGAAAAGTCCTGCGGCAATAAGACCGCGCTGCTGATTGTTTACGAATCCTGCCGTATTCTGGTATTTCCAAATCTGGTCGGGCTTGTCATCGAATATGCGCCTGTTGCGGTTGAAGGTATATGTAGCCTTGGCAGAGAGGTTGAATCCGCCGGCGAAAGTCTGGTCATACTGCAGGGTCATGTCTATACCGGAGTTTTCCATCTGTCCCACGTTCACGTACTTCTGCTCCAGGACACCTACGGCAGAGGGCAGGGATTCCTGAGGGAGGAATATGCCGCTGCGCCTGTCGTAGAAGAAGTCGAACATATAAGAGACTTTCCCGAAGAGGCCCAGTTCGAAACCTGCATTGAATTTCATTGCCTCTTCCCAACCTACATTGGGGTTGCCGCTCTGGCCGGTCGAGATGGAAGCCAGATAGATGGCCTCTTCCTTTCCCCAGTTGGCACCGGTGCCGGTGGAAGTGTTCATCGTGGTGTTATAGACAAAACGGCGTTCGCCTCCAATCTGGTCGTTTCCTATCTTACCCCAGGAAGCCTTGAATTTGAGTTCGTTGACATAGCTCTTTATGCCATCCCAGAAGGGCTCGTTGCTTATCATGTAGCCCAGGGCGAAGGAAGGGAAGAAACCGAAACGGTGGCCGGGAGAGAAGTTTTCGGAACCGTTGTATCCGAAGTTGAACTCCGTGAAGTACCTGTCCTTGAAGGAATAGGTTGCTCGTCCGGCCAGACCCATGTTCCTGTAAGGGAAGGACTCGAGGTAATCGTCGCCCTTTTCATCGCCGCGAACCTTGTGGTCCGGGACATTGTCGTCCCTGGTCCTCATGCTGAAAAGGAGCATTCCGCTGACGCGGTGCGCAGATGCTAACACCCTCTCATACAGCACAGAAGCCTCGAGGTTGAGACTGTTCCAGCCCTTGTTGGTACTGGTAAGGGTCATGTAGCCCTTGTAATCATCCTGCATGATGTATTCCAGGTTGCCGTCCGCATCGCGGCCGGTGGCCGAATATGTAGGAGGAACCTTTCCTCTGTTGAGGTTGGTCTCGTTCCATGCATCCCAGGACATCTGGATTTTTGCCTGCAGGCCTTCCGTAATAATCTCGGAGAAGTCCTGCGTGAGGGAAATCGTACTCTGGGCGGTGTTCCTCTTGATAGTACGGAAACCGCTCTCGTTCACATAGTTATAAGGGTTGTTGGTATTCTTCACCTCCGACAGCACATTGTCCGGATACACCAGAGGCATGACTATAGGGGTGTTGATCATCGTATAGTTGAGGATGTCCGTAAGGGCGCGGCCCGGGGAATTCTTGGTGGTGTACTGCGTGGACAGGCTCAGGCCCAGGATGGTGGACCTGGTGATGTTGATATCCACATTGGAGCGGAAGTTGAACTTCTGGAAGTTCATCTGGGAATTGTACCTGTCGTTGTCCGCGGTATTGAGGATACCGTCCTCGAAATAATACGACCCACCTACATAGTAACGTATGTTCTTGGTACCGCCGGTAACGTTCATGTTGATTCTATGGGTCTGGGCGAAACGCTTGAATATGGAATTCACCCAGTCCACGGAAGGATACAGGTAGGGGTCATAAGTCTGGTCGAGGTAGCGTCCTTTGTCAATCTCGCTGATGGGAGCCTCTGAGCCGTTCTCTGTGTAAAGAGCGTTTACATAATCAATAAACTGCTCTGTATCAGCCATTTCAGGCAACTTGACCGGAGAAGTGAAACCTGTCTCCAGCTTGATGTTGACCTTGGGTTTGGTCTCGGCTCCGCGGCGTGTGGTAATCAGCACGATTCCGTTTGCACCCCTCACACCGTAAAGGGCGGTTGCCGTAGCATCCTTCAGAATGGAGAAGGAGGCAATGTCCTCTACATCCACAAGGTCCATTTCCCTTTCCACACCGTCCACCAGGATGAGAGGTTTGGAGTTGGCTCCGAAGGTGTTCACGCCACGGATCCAGAACTCAGCGCTGGCTCCCGGCTCACCGGTACGCTGCATGGCCACGACACCGGCCAGCTTGCCGGCCAGTCCTGTGGAAATCTGTCCCATGGGGGAAGCCAGCTGCTCCATCTGCACCGTGCTTATGGAACCGATGACACTGGCCTTGCGCTGGGTACCGTACGCAACGGCTATGGCCTCGTCCAGGCGGTCGGCTACGGGAACGAGCTTGAAAATCACCTCGTTCTGTTCCCTCACCGCCATTTCCTCGTCTTCATAGCCGAGGAAAGAAGCCACCAGGACATCGCGGGAAGATACATCTATGTTGAAACGTCCGTCATTGTCGGTCATGACTCCCCTGGTCTCCCCCTTGACCACTATGTATGCGCCGGCAACGGGGGCATCGGTCTCATCCACGACCCTGCCCGTCACTTTCCTCAACTGTTGGGAGTATGCGGGAAGGACGGACAGGACGATGAATATGACTGACAGCAGGGTCGGCAGCAGAGTGCCCTTCTTCAAATGCATTGTTTTATTTCTTGAGTCTGTAGAGTACTATTGCGTTGTTGCAGTCAGAAGCAAGGATGTAGGTATTGCCGTCGATGGTACGGACACGGCAGTCGCCGCACTGGTTGCCGTTGGCGTTGGTATCGTCGGTAAGAGGATTGGTCACGTTGGGCTGGCCCAGAGGGAAGATGGCTCCGCTGTCCTGGGTGAGCATCTCGATGTTCTCCTTGAGGGTGAGCTTCTTGTCAATCTTGATAAGGCGCACCGTTCCGGCAAAAGTCTTATCGGCCACGCCGGGCTTCAGGGAGGTGTAGGCCATGAAATATGCCCTTCCGAACTTGAAGAAATTCACTCCGAACATGCCGTCGAACTGGCCGTCTTCGCAAGCAAGGGAGAGTTCGAAGGAGGTGGTTTCTATGCGGTTCCATACCGTAGGGACATTGGTGACGCCGCTTCCCGCATGTATGTATTCATCGCTGTCGAAGTACCTGTAGAGCTGGGACATGCTGCTGGCAGGATGGTTCATGAAGCCGCTCCTGAGCTCCTCGCCCGTCCACTTGCCGTCCACTATGGGATACATCCAGATACGTCCGCTCTGATAGTAGTTGGGGACGAGGACCTCGCCGTCCTGCATGGTTCCGTTCCAGCCCAGGCGGTCGCCTATGCGGAGTCCGCCCATAGCCCTGTGGCTGACAAGGAGTTCGGGCTCGGAAGTGACGCTGTCATACTTCCATACCTTGAAGATTTCGTCCTCGCTCTCACGTGCGCAGTTGCCGACCAGAAGGGTTGTGCTTCCGTCCTCATTGTCAACTACATACAGGCCGCTGAAAGCGAAGGTGCTGCGGTCCTTAAGATAGTTGGCGGGAGTCTTGAGGGTCTTGATTTCGGTAGGATTTCCGATAGGGAAATAGTATATCTGGGACTCAACCGCGATGTTGTTCAGGTCGGTGATGGTCCTTGCTATATATACATATTCGTTGTCCATGGCAACTGCACGCAGCCAGTCGCTGCCTTCGCCCTTGAGGGTGGAAGCGACAGCAGGGTCCTTCTCATAGGTGGTAAGTCCGGGAAGAGGGTCTGTACCCCACCAGGAATCGCCTGCACGGTATGCCCAGACCTCTACAACCTCGGGCATGGAAGTGTCGTTGGCGGGATAGAGTTCCTTGGTGTCCTCGTCAACCAGCATGTCGGGAACGAATACGCATTCGCCGCCGGGAGCGGTGTTGACGGTGTACATGAACTCTACGCCCTCGGACTTGCGGTTAGTATCGTCGGTTCCGTTGCCGAAGGTTATGTTGCAGTTGAAAAGGCTGTAGAAGTTGATTGCCGCGGTGGCCTCATCGGCGATGAAGTTGTTGCCGGCGATGGTGGCGACAGTGCCCACCTCGTTGTCGAAGAACTCGGCTGCATCCTCGCCCATGCGGATTGCATAGCTCTTGTAGAAGCCGGTGAAGGTGTTTCCGAGCAGGTTGACCTGTGCGTCATAAGCCTGGATGAGCCTATGTCCCTTGCCCATGAAGGTATTGTTGCGCACTACGTCGTTGCCATCCTTGCTGCCTATGGTCTCTCCGCGGAGCACCAGTGCGGTAGCGTCGCCCGCGGCAACATCCTTGTCGGCGGATACGAGGCCGCTGATGTCAACGGTCATGTTCTCCATGTTGAAGCCGTACTTGGCATCGTGTACGAACACTGCGAAAGGATAGTTGTTCCTGCCGTCCTTCATTGCTATGGAAGGCACGGCGATGGGAGTCTTGGCAGGCTTGATGGTGAAGTTCTTGATGGAAACTTCGGCCTTGCTGATTTCGATTGAACCGTCGAGCACCGCTCCTGTCTTGCCGTCAATGACAAGAGGGAAGGTCACGTTTTCGTCGATAACTATGTTCTCTTCGAGGACACCTGCAGAAAGAGTGATGACAGCTGCCTCTTTAGCCAGTTTCGCGGACTCGAGGGCGGATGCGAAAGTATCGAAACCCGTGGTGTTGTTCAGCACTACCTTGCCGGTCACGCCGGGAGTGACGGGACCTTCGGAAGGATCTTCTGGCTTGTCGGGCTTCTCAGGGTCCTGACTTACGGGAGCGGGGTCCTGGGAAGCGTCAGGCTTAGCCTCGGGTTTGCACGCTGCGAGCATCACGGCGGCAATCATCATGGGGAATAGAATCTTTTTCATATAGCTGAATTTAATTTGTTATCCATTTTAATGTTACAAAATCGCACCTCACTACACCTAAGTTAAGTGCAAAGTTACGAAAAAAAACTTTCAGATACAATGCAAACCGCCATAAATGCAGACAGACCGGCTGTCTGCCGGTCTGCCACAAGTATTTGTCCTTTGAGAAGCTGAGATTACTGCTCGTCGGGAGTCTGGTCGGAAGGACCCTGGGGACCACCCTGAGGACCACCCTGGCCACCGAAGGGACCCTGGGGACCACCCTGCTGCTGTGCGCCCTGGCCTGCCTGGTACATGGACTCGAAGGCCTTGTTCAGAAGCTCTGTGTAGTGGTCGATATCAGCGATGTTCCGGGCCTTCACCGCATCCTTGAGGGCAGCGACATTCTTCTCCACGTCCTCCTTTATGTTTGCCGGGACCTTGTCGCCGTTCTCCCTGAGGAATTTCTCGGCCTGGAAGCAGAGGGAATCAGCGTTGTTGATCTTGTCAACCCTTTCCTTCTCCGCCTTGTCGGCAGCCTCGTTGGCCTTGGCCTCGTCACGCATCCTGTTGATTTCCTCCTCGCTGAGTCCGGAAGAAGCCTCGATGCGGATGTTCTGCTCCTTGCCCGTAGCCTTGTCCTTGGCGGTGACGGACAGTATGCCGTTACGGTCTATGTCGAAGGAAACCTCAATCTGGGGCACTCCACGGGGTGCGGGAGCGATGCCGTCCAGATGGAACACGCCAATCTGCTTGTTGTCCTTGGCCATGGGGCGCTCGCCCTGGAGGACCCTGATTTCCACTGAAGGCTGGTTGTCAACCGCGGTGGAGAACACCTGCTCCTTGCGTACGGGGATGGTGGTGTTGGCATCGATTATCCTTGTCATGACACCGCCGAGGGTCTCGATTCCGAGTGACAGAGGAGTGACATCCAGAAGGAGCACGTCCTTGACATCGCCGGCGAGCACACCGCCCTGTATGGAAGCGCCTATTGCCACGACCTCGTCGGGGTTGACGCTCTTGTTTGGCTCTTTGCCGAAGAATTCCTTGACAATCTCCTGGACCCTGGGGATACGGGTGGAACCGCCCACGAGCAAGACCTCGTCAATCTGGGATGCGCTCAGGCGGGCATCGCTCAGGGCCTTGCGGCAAGGCTCTATGCAACGGGCGAAGAGGTTGTCGCTGAGCTGCTCGAACTTGGCGCGGGTAAGAGTCTTTACAAGGTGCTTGGGCACGCCGTCCACAGGCATGATGTAAGGCAGGTTGATTTCGGTGGAATTCTGGTTGGAAAGCTCGATTTTAGCCTTCTCGGCAGCCTCTTTCAGCCTCTGGAGGGCCATAGGGTCCTTCTTGAGGTCGGCGCCGAAGTTCTCGGATGCGAACTCGCTTGCCAGCCAGTCTATGATCTTCTGGTCGAAGTCGTCACCGCCGAGGTGAGTGTCGCCGTTGGTGGACTTCACCTCGAAAATGCCGTCGCCCAGTTCCAGTATGGAGATATCGAAGGTACCGCCGCCGAGGTCGAACACTGCGACCTTCATGTTGGAATTCTTCTTGTCCAGACCATATGCCAGAGCTGCTGCCGTAGGCTCGTTGATTATACGCTCAACCTCAAGTCCTGCAATCTTGCCGGCCTCCTTGGTAGCCTGGCGCTGGGAATCGCTGAAGTATGCGGGAACCGTGATGACGGCCTTGGTAACTTCCTGTCCCAGATATTCTTCCGCAGTCTTCTTCATCTTCTGGAGAATCATTGCGGAGATTTCCTGAGGTGAATACATGCGGCCGTCTATGTTGACGCGCGGAGTATTGTTCTCACCCCTTGACACGGTGTAGGGCATACGCTCCACTTCCCTGGAGACCTGGTCGAAGGTCTCGCCCATGAACCTCTTGATGGAGAACACGGTGTTCTTGGGGTTGGTGATGGCCTGGCGCTTTGCCGGGCTTCCTATCTTCCTCTCGCCGCCTTCGGTGAAAGCGACTACGGAAGGTGTGGTCCTCTGACCTTCGTTGTTGATTATGACTGTAGGCTGATTACCTTCCATTACAGCAACGCAGCTGTTGGTAGTACCCAAGTCGATTCCGATAATTTTTCCCATAATATTTTCTCCTTTTTTGTTTTCATTCAATGTCCAAAGGGACGACTCCCCTTCAATCCAATGTTATGCCATCTTCTTTTTTATGCCAAATTGTCAGAATAAAGTTGTACCTTTGTCACATCAAAGCGCTCGATATGGTTTACAGACAACTGACAGAAGAGGAATACGCCGACCTTCAGGACCGCATACTGTATGAGGACAACCATCTCCTTATCGCGGACAAGAGGCCGGGAGAAATAGTGCAGGGGGACAAGAGCGGCGACGAGCCCCTGTCGGAAAAATACAAGGCTTTCATCGCCGCCCGCGATTCAAAGCCGGGGCAGGTATTCATGGGCGTACCGCACCGCCTGGACCGCCCCGTGGGCGGTATCGTAGTGTTCGCCAAGACTTCCAAGGCGCTGGAACGCCTCTCCGGGATGTTCCGCGAAGGCAGGATGCACAAGACCTACTGGGCCCTTGTCTGCAAGGAGCCTGTCCCCTGCTGCGGCGAACTCACCCACTACCTGACAAGGAACGAAAAGAGCAACAAATCCTTCGTCAGCAATCCCGGGGCCAGGGATGCCAAGGAAGCCCGCCTCGCCTACAGGCTGCTGCAGGCCACCGACAGATACTGGCTCGTGGAGGTGGAACTCTTCACGGGAAGGCATCACCAGATACGCTGCCAGCTCGCTGCCATAGGCTGCCCTATCAAAGGCGACCTCAAGTACGGCGCGCCAAGGTCCAACCCGGACGGAAGCATCAGCCTGATGGCCAGGAACATACGCTTTGTCCATCCCGTAAAGGGGACGGAGATTGAGATAAACGCGCCCGTGCCTTCAAGTTGGAAGGGCGTTCATCCCGAATCCTGAACGGTCCCGTCCGGGGCTGTCTCGTCCCGGGGAGCGGCCGTCTCCTCCACGGGTGGCTCCATTTCACCACGAGGGGCCGGCTCCTCATCCTTGGAAGGCATCATCTCGTCCTGCTCGTCCAGCCAGCGCTTGGGGGTCATTCCCAAGAACATGTCGAAAGCCGCCACGAAGGTGGCCCTGTTGTTGAATCCCGACATGCTCCAGAGCTGCATCTGCTTAAGATGCGGATTCCGCCTGTATAGCTCCATGGCATAGCTGACCCTGCATCCGTTCACAATCCTCCTGAAATTGAGCCCCTGGGTGGTATTTATCATCCTTGACAGATAGGACCTGTTGGTGCCGAGTTCCCTTGCCATGTCTTCCACCCTGTATTTGCTGTTCAGGTAGGGCCTTTTCTCCATCAGGAGCACGCACATGGCCTTGTGCAGGCGCAGGTAGCGGGCCGGCACCAGTCCGTCTGAAAGGCCGAATGGCAGGCTGACAGTCTCCTCCTGAAGGGCGCAGTCCTCCTCTTCTTCGCCCAGGGCAACGTTCCTTTTTGTCAGGCACCTGCACAGCAGAAAGACATACATCATGGCGGACACAGCAAGGGAAATGTAATAGACTACGGTACTCCACCTGCTGAGCATCAAGGTGGAAGCGATGCAGACATGGAAGTAGAAAAACAGTATCACCGTGGTATTCAGGAATACCAGCACCACTTCCCAGCCAGACACCATGCACTTCATGAAATCCTTGTCCGAGAGCATGGACGAAAGCTTGAAGGCGAGCCTGAACGCAACCGGAGCCACCACGACGGCATTGTATGCAACATGCCGCTGCACGAAGCTCATTCCTCCCCCGAAAATGGCCAGCAGCAAAGCCGCCGACAGCGTCAGGAGAGCCAGCGCCAGGACCTGATACTTGGAATCGCCCTCCCACGGAGAAAGCAAAAGTATGGAAGAACCCACAGACAGGTCATACATCAGACAATCCGTCTCAAAGCCTCCGCCATACACCAGCCTCAAGCCCTGACAAAACAGCATGGAGGCGAGCGATACACAAAACAGGATGACAGCAATATCGATTTTTCCCTCAAGCTCTTTCTTTCCCATAGCATCATTGTTAACATTATCATGGCCCTCCGGCCATCTCCTTGGTCCGGCGGCAAATGTATGCAAAAAAACCTGCTTCGGTGTTGTCCCAAAGCAGGTTGTCCCAATTATTTACGTTTCTTTACAACATTGTACGCTAACTGGATGAGGGTTTATGCGATTCCAGGGCTTCATTCTCGAGCCCGCCGGGCTTTCCGCCGAGACTGTGCCTAAAACTTTCCTTTATAGTATCGAATCCCTTGCCGTAAACACCGCTTACGGAACTGACCGACAGGAAAGCGTCGGGGTCCATCATCTTGACATAACGCAGAAGCAGATTGAGGTCCGTCTTCCTGGTTATCACCAGAAGCACATGGCTTTCATCCTTGGTGAACCATCCCTTGGCAGGAAGTACCGTCACTCCCCTGTGCAGGTCGTAGGTGATGGCATCCGCAATCTTGTCATAATGCTTGGACAGTATGAAAAGCTGCACCGACTGGCGGGAACCGGAAATATAAAGGTCCACCACATAGCTGTTCACGGTCACGAGTATGAGGCCATAGACCACGTTGGTAATCTTGTCGGCCCAGTCCACCAGTTCCCCTGCCTTTGTATAGGAAGGGAACAGAAGGGAAGACAGTATAATCACGACATCCAGGGAAAGGATGATCTTGCCCAGGGAAATATTGCGGTACTTGTTGATTATCAGCGCTATGATATCGGTTCCTCCCGTGCTTCCGCCCACGGACATGGACATTCCTATGCCGAGGCCGGCCATTATGCCGCCCATCAGCACGCACATCAGCTTGCCGTTGCGTATGGCCAGAATCTCGATTATTTCCGGTGGAATGACAGCCTGGAGCACATTGAGTCCGGCAGAAGCCAGTATTATGGCATAAATGGTCTTCGCGCCGGAGCCCATGCCCAGTATAAGGAAGGCCACTATGAGCAGTATGACATTCACTATGAAATAGGTATATCCCATGGGGAAACCCGTGGCATACTGCACTATGGAACTTATACCGGTAACTCCGCCGCCGACTATGTTGTTGGGAGTCAGGAATATGGACCATCCGCCGACATAGACTATCACGCCTATGGTGACTATCAGGTATTCCTTTATTGTTGACCAGATTGCTTTGCTGTCCATCGGCTATTTCACTACTATGTTGACAATCTTGCCGGGAACCACTATCACCTTGAGAGGGGTCTTGCCCTCCAGATAGCGTCCGGACTGCTCCATTGCAAGCACATGCTCCTGCACCTGCTCGCGGGAACAGGTCTTGGGAAGGTCAACGGTGAAGCGCATCTTTCCGTTGAATGACACGGCGTAGGTGCAGTTGTTCTCCACGGTAAACTCCTCATGGTACTCGGGGAAGGAAGCGAAAGTCACGCTGCCGGTGTGCCCGAGAGCATGCCAGAGTTCCTCGGCGATATGTGGAGCGAAAGGACTGAGCAGTATCACCATGGGCTCCAGCACGGCCCTCTTGGAGACCTTCCTGTCGGTAAGGTCGTTGACCGCTATCATGAATGCGCTGACGGTGGTATTGAAGGAGAAGGCCTCTATGTCGCCGCGCTCCTTGCCGATGAGTTTGTGGAGGGTCTTGAGGTCCTCGGCGGAGGGAGCCTCGTCGCTGACTATGAAATCGTCGCCGTCCCAGAACAGCCTCCAGAACTTGCGCAGGAAACGGTGTACGCCGTCGATTCCCTTGGTGTCCCAGGGCTTGGACTGCTCCAGAGGTCCGAGGAACATTTCATAGAGCCTCAGGGTATCGGCTCCGTATCTCTCGCAGATATCGTCAGGATTCACCACGTTGTACATGGACTTGCTCATCTTCTCGACAGCCCAGCCGCAGATATATTCCCCGTTCTCGAGTATGAATTCCGCGTCGGCGAAATCCGGCCTCCAAGCCTTGAAGCCCTCCAGGTCGAGCCTGTCGTTGTGTACGAGGCTTATGTCCACATGTATCTCCTGGGTCTTGTAACTGTCTTTCAGTCCGCAAGATACATACTTGTTGGTGCCGACCACCCTGTACACGAAGCTGGAGCGGCCCTGTATCATGCCCTGGTTGATGAGCTTGCGGAAAGGCTCATCCTCGCAGACATAGCCGAGGTCGAAGAGGAACTTGTTCCAGAAACGGGAATAGATAAGGTGTCCTGTGGCATGCTCCGTGCCTCCTATGTAGAGGTCCACGTTGCGCCAGTACCCGTCAGCCTCGCGGCTCACCAGGGCCGAATCATTGTGAGGGTCCATGTAGCGCAGGTAGTAGGCGCTGCTGCCGGCGAATCCGGGCATGGTGGATGTCTCAAGGGGATATCCGTTCCAGGTCCAGTCCTTGGCCCTTGCAAGGGGCGGACGGCCGTCCTCGGTAGGCTTGTATTCGTCAATCGAAGGCAGGGTCAGAGGCAGGTCCTCAAGCGGCAGGGGCTTTGCCACGCCGTCTTCGAAATATACGGGGAAAGGCTCTCCCCAGTACCTCTGGCGGGAGAATATGGCATCCCTCAGACGATAGTTGGTCTTGCGGTGACCCAGTCCCTTGGCCTCCACATAGTCCATGGCGGCGGGAATGGCCTCGGCCACGGTCAGCCCGTCCAGGAAAGCGGAATTGCACATGCGGCCTTCCTTGGCATCGAAACTGGACTCGCTGACATCGCAGCCCTCGATGATCGGCACTATGGGCAGGTTGAATTTCCGGGCAAAGGCATAGTCCCTGCTGTCATGGGCCGGAACTGCCATGATGGCACCTGTCCCGTATCCTGCCAGCACGTACTCGGAAATCCACACGGGCACCTTCTCTCCGGTCAGTGGATTGATACCGTAAGAACCTGAGAATACGCCGCTTACGGTCTTGGTCTCGGCTATTCTCTCCCTTTCGGTCTTGCGCGAGACGGCGGCTATGTACTCGTCCACCTCAGCCTTGCGCTCGGGCGTTGTCAGAGCCTGGACCAGTTCGCTTTCGGGAGCGAGCACCATGAAGGTGACTCCGAAAATGGTGTCCACCCTGGTGGTGAATATGGTCACGTCCGTCGTCTTTCCGGCGGTCTCCACCTTGAACACCACCTCCGTTCCCGTCGAGCGGCCTATCCAGTTGCGCTGCATTTCCTTCAGGGAATCGGTCCAGTCCAGGGACTCCAGGGACTCGAGCAGCCTGGCGGCGTATGCCGAAACGCGGAGCTGCCACTGCTTCATCTTCTTCTGCACCACGGGGAATCCTCCACGCACGGAAAGACCGTCCTTCACCTCGTCGTTGGCCAGGACGGTGCCCAGTCCGGGACACCAGTTGACCGCCGTTTCGCCCTGATAGGCAATACGATAGTTCATGAGAATCTCAGACTGCTCCTTCGGCGTGAGAGCCTTCCACCGCGAGGCTGTGAAACTCATCTGCTCTCCGCAGGCCACGTCGAGGCCCTCGGTACCTGAGGCTTCGAAAGCGGCTACGAGCTCCTCTATGGGACGGGCGCTGGCCTTCTTGTTGTCATAATAGCTGCAGAACATCTGCAGGAAAGCCCACTGCGTCCACTTGAAATAATCGGGGTCGCAGGTGCGGAAACTGCGGCTCCAGTCATACGAGAAGCCTATCCTGTCCAGCTGGCTGCGATAGCGGGCTATATTGTCGTTGGTGGTCTTTTCAGGGTGCTGTCCCGTCTGTATGGCATACTGCTCGGCAGGCAGTCCGAATGCATCGTATCCCATGGGATGCAGCACGTTGAAGCCGCAGAGCCTCTTGTAGCGGGAATAGATGTCGCTGGCTATGTAGCCGAGGGGATGCCCCACATGCAGTCCCGCTCCCGAAGGATAGGGGAACATGTCCAGCACATAGTATTTAGGCTTGGAAGCATCTTCCTCCACCTTGAAAGTATGGTTGGCGGCCCAATATGCCTGCCACTTCTTCTCGATTTCCCTGAAATTGTACTCCATATTATCGTTTAATACCAAATTTCGATTTATCGGTAAGCTTGAATTCCACAGGCACCCTGACACGGCATGCCACGGCCTTTCCGCCGGCCTTCGCAGGCTTCCAGCCGGGAGATGCGTTTATGACCTTGAGCGCCTCGGCATCAAGCAGTTCCCCTGCCGAGCGGAGGACCTTGGCATCGCGCACCTTTCCCTTCCTGTCTATAGTAAACTGCACGTTCACCGTGCCCTGCTGCCCTGCATCCACGGCCTCTGGAGGATACTTGAGATACTGGTACACCCACTTTTCCATGAACACTCTAAGGTCGTATGAACCCATGAACGAGGGCTTGGCATCCACCGCATCGTAGGACCAGACCTTGCCGTCCCCGTTGTCCGAGTCTGCAGGAGGATTGAACCTCGGAGCATTGTCAGCCACGGAAAGGGTGCGGACAAAGCCGTAGATATACTCCAGTTCCCTTTCCATCATGTCAAAGTCCAGGATGGAAGCCTTGTCCCTGGGCGAATCATGCTCGGGATAGAAGCCCCTGGTGAAGAACACCGAAGGAATGCCGGCCGACCAGAAAGACCTGTGGTCCGAAGGGAAGGGCTCTATGGTCGTCACCACAGGACGCACGGGAGACAGCTCGACGGACGCAATCATGGCATCCATGTCCCTGTTGGAAACATCGAAGGCATAGAAATCCTCCCCAGCCCCGAGCATGTCCAGATTGACCATGGCATCTATCTTGTCCACGTCAGGGAAGGACCTGTTCAGGAAGTACCAGGACCCTGCCTGGCCCTCCCTCGAGGCTCCGAAGGCTATGAAAATCACGGACCTTCGCAGCAGCAACGAATTGACGCTCAGCATCCTGGCGAGCTCCGTCATCATGGCAAGGCCGGAGGCGTTTCCGTTGGCTCCCGGGAAGACCTGCTCGTGGGGGACACCGTCGATTGTCATCTTGTTGACCCCTATGTTGTCCAGCCTCGCCCCTATCACTATGTAGCGGTTGCGGAGCACGGGGTCATAGCCCTGCACGAAGCCAAGGACATTGCGCGAGGCAAGAGTATCGCCCGGGGTGCGGCTTATGCCGAAGGTCTCGCCGGAGCGGGAACACAGCATTTCCACCCCGTAGGAGGAGAGCTTGTCATAGATATATTCGGCGGCCTCCTTCTCCCCTTCCGACCCGGCGGCACGGCCTTCAAGGGCCATGGCGGAGAGAAAGCCCACATGCTCGCGAAGGGCAGATGATGTCTCGCTCTCGCCATCTCCCAGCGCATCGCTCCTGAACTGGGCAAAGGTCGCTGCGGGAAGGGCAAGAGAGAGGAAAAGTATGCTCAGGAACCTTCTCATTTCTTGGCAAGTATCTGTGCGTCACCAGGGCAGAAATCCTCCTTGAGAAGTCTCAGCCTTGTCTTTTCGGCTTCGGTCCTGTCTTCGGTGGGATTGACGAAAACGGCCACGCTCGTACCCCTCTGGGGCACGACGAGGGCTTCATATCCGGCATCCCTGGCTCTTTGGGCCAGTTTCTCGGCATTCTCCTTGACGCTGAAAGTGCCGAGGGATACGAACCACCTTGGCCTGGCGGGCTTCGCAGCCTCGGCTGCAGCTATGGAATCGGCCTTCAGGGCCTCCCGGACGGCGGCAAGGGCGATGGAATCAGCCTTGGCCCTGTCCAATGAATCCTGGATGGCTCTCCGGCGGGCTGCAATACGCTCGGCCCTGGCTTCCCTCAGGTACTGAAGGTCTTCTGAAGTAGGCCTGCCGGCCAGTCGGCGGAAAGCATCGCACGAAGAAAGGGCAAGGGCGCACAGCAACAATGCCGGTATTATACAGTGTTTCATATTCCCTATAATAATATCTTGCAAAGATAACAATTAATCTTGTATTCCCGTTATCGATTTCACTCTTTCGTAAGTGGAAACCATGTTGTCGTAGT
The DNA here is from genome assembly GCA_017479265.1 of Bacteroidales bacterium. GTDB lineage: Bacteria > Bacteroidota > Bacteroidia > Bacteroidales > UBA932 > Cryptobacteroides. Next base: position 22,520 of record JAFVCK010000014.1, read on the forward strand.
CCGAGGACTGCATCCACTGCTCCCTCCTTCCCATCCATTCCCTGACAGGCACTACGGCGTAATTAGCAATAAGTTTGCCAGGAAGGGTACACCAGAGAAATTCTACCGAAGGAGGCAGCATTTCAGGGTCGGCCCAGGGGCGCTTTACGAACCTCAGGGTCACCGCCAGTTCGAGGCGCGTGTTGGGAGCGCTCATGTTGGAAACGGCATTGCCTATTGAATAGAAAACGGGCACCTTCTTTCCCATGGGACCCGAGAGAATGCAGCTGTCCTGCACCACATGGGGATGGGCCCCCACAACGGCATCTACGCCCTCTTCGGCAAGCCTTTGCGCCAGCCTCTGCTGCGAAGCGCCGTGTCTGAGCACATATTCCTCTCCCCAGTGCGGCAGGGCCACCACGAAATCGGCCTTGGATCGGCGTGCGGAGGCGATTGCCTCCGAAAGGTCGTCTGTGTCCTGGAGATTGACGCAGGGCCACTGCGGGACATAGCCTCCGTTCACTCCGTAAGTACAATTGACAAAGGCTATCCTGATTCCTTCAACGGCCACTATGAGAGGGTGGTTCCGGGCCCTTTCGGCGCTGTCCGCGGCCGCTCCCGTAAAGCGTATTCCCTCCATGTTCCTATATACCTCCAGCGTCCTTTCAAGACCCCTTGTCCCCTTGTCCATTATATGGTTGTTGGCCATAAGGAAAACATCTATGCCACAGTCTTTTACATAAGCGGCATAGCTGTCCGGGGCGGAGAATGAGGGATATCCGCTGTAGGGCTCTCCGCCAAGGGTGAACTCCATGTTGGCAACGGCCAGGGAAGCGGTCTCCAGACGGTCCTTTATGCCCTGCAGGAAAGGGCCGCAGTCATACTGGAGCTGCCGCGCATGCATCATCACATCCCCTATTATCATCACAGAGACCGTGTCGCCTTTGTCCCATAGGCCGCGCACAGGCGAAATCCTCTCCCACCTGTGCTGCTGGGCTCCAGAAAGGGTGCAGTACATCAGCAGGACGAAAGATATGATTTTGCTCTTCATAAATGCAAAAATAAACAATAAATGGTTAACTTTGCACACGTATGAAGAAAACTATAACACTGGAGACCATCGACCCCATAGAGATTTACGGGGCAGGGAACAAGATATTGGAGGAGTTTTGCAGTTACTTTCCCGGCCTGAAGGTCGTGGCAAGGGGCAATGAACTGCACCTGGACGGCAAGCAGTCCCAGATTGAGGAATTCAACATAAGGCTGGCAGAACTCATAGAGCGCCGCAAGCACAAGATGAACCTGACCCCCTACGACGTGGAGGAAATCTTCGACGGGGAGAATTCCGCCGAGAAATTCCGCCTCAGCGGGGATGCGATAATCGTTCACACCACGGAAGGCAAGCCCATAAAGGCCAGGAACAAGACCCAGGAAGCCATGGTGAAGGCATACTTCGAGAACGACCTCATCTTCGCCACGGGACCTGCCGGAACGGGCAAGACATACATAGCCATAGCGCTGGCTGTCAGGGCTTTGAAGAACAGGGAGATAAAGCGCATCATACTCACCCGCCCCGCCGTGGAAGCGGGCGAAAGGCTGGGCTTCCTGCCAGGCGACCTCAAGGACAAGCTGGACCCCTATCTCCAGCCCCTGTATGATGCCCTGGGCGACATGATTCCCTCGCGCAAGCTGCAGGATTTCATAGCCGAAGGCACCATACAGATAGCCCCTCTGGCATATATGAGAGGCCGCACGCTGGACAGGGCCTGCGTCATCCTCGACGAGGCGCAGAACACCAACACCGGCCAGCTCAAGATGTTCCTCACCCGCATGGGCCCCAGTGCCAAGTTCATAGTGACGGGTGACGCTTCCCAGGTGGACCTTCCCCGCCGCGAGGATTCCGGCCTTCTGCGCAGCATCTCCATGCTCAGAGGCATAAAAGGCATAGCCTCAATTACTTTCACCAGCGCAGACATAGTCCGACACCCTCTTGTAACCAAGATTGTCAGGGCATACGAACAAAACGAAAAAGGGCCGGCTCAAGAATGAGCCGACCTTTTCGTTATATACGGAAGGTCTATTCGGCCTGTCCTGACTTTACGATTGCGTCGTACTTCTCGTACTTGGTCTGATACTCGGGGCTCTCGTCACGGAAGCGGAAGCATGCGTTCTTGAGATACTCGGCGACACTTACCTTGATGGAATTGTCGGGGGTGATTTCAAATGCCTTCTCGAAAGGAGCGATGCAGTTCTTGAGGCTCTCCTCGAACTTTGCCACCAGAGCCATGTACTTGGCATCGTCATACTCGTTGTTGGCAAGGTCCTGATACTCAACGGCCTTGTTGTAGAACATTATACCCTCGCCTATGTAGCCGTACTCGTACTCGGGGCTGATTTCAGCGCACTTGCGGTATGCCTCGACAGCCTTGTCGATGTCACCGAGCTCGGTGCGGATGTTACCCTCGACATAGTACAGGGAAGGGTTGTTGGGCTCGTTGGCCTTTGCCATGTCCAGCAGTTCGAAAAGCCTGTCGGTATTGCCCTCGGACTTCATGTAGTAGTTGATGAGTCCGATAAGGATGGCCTGGCTCTGGGGATACTTTGTGAAGCCCTCCTCGAGGTAGTCGCGGGTCTTGGTGGTGTCAAGGTCTGCAAGCCTTGCGAACACCTCTCCGCCCTCTGCGTAGTAGCCTGCCTCGTAGCACCTCTCCAGGAACTTCTTTGCGCGGGCCCTGTCACCTACAGCCTGTGCGGTGAAACCGGCGTTGTACAAAGAATTGGTATCCAGCTGGTTGAGCGGAGGTATGGCGACAGCGTCGGCTGCCTTCTCGAAGAGTTCGCTGGCCTTGGCTACATTGCCCAGGGTGTACTGTGCGTATGCGTCGTTGGTAAGTTTGCCTGCAATCGAAGTGATGGCGGCGGTGACATCCTTCGCCTTCTTGGGGTCGATGGAATATGCCTTCGAGTATGCCTCAACGGCCTTGGTCAGAGGGTCGTCAAGCACGGGCTTGGTAACCTCGATGACGGCAAGCTGGCCGTTCTGGTTGAAATAGAGATTCTTCTCGGAATAAACTTCCTTGAGGTAGGGACCGTCGGCGAGCTGTACGCTCTGTGCTGACTGGGCCTGTTCTTTCATGGTAAGCATGAGTTCCTGCTTCGAAGCCCACTGCCAGACCTCGCCTATAGGTGCATCGTAGGCTGCCATGTATGCCTTGCCCAGATTGATCCAGGTGCCGGCCTTGGCCGCTTTCTTCTCATTCTTGGTCGCCTCGATGGCAGAATCTACCATCTTCTTGGCCTCTGCCGAGGTTTTGACCTGCGCACCGGCGGCAACGCAGACCGCCATGAGTGCCAATGCGATTAAGGTTTTCTTCATAATAATTGTATCAGTTAATGTTATTGTCTGCTTCACTCTGTGGAGCTGCTCCGGCCGCACCCTCGGACGGGGTCTCATGCGCGGGAGCCTGCTCCTCCTCGGCATGTGCCACCACGGACACGGCCGCTATGGAATCCTTCTCCCTCAGGTTGATAAGCTTGACTCCCTGGGTAGCCCTTCCGGCCTCGCGTATGTCAGCCACAGCCATCCTTATGGTAAGTCCGCTCTTGGTGATGATCATCAGGTCGTTCTCCTCGGTGACATTCTCCAGAGCCACCAGGCTTCCGGTCTTGTCCGTGATGTTGATGGTCTTCACACCCTTGCTTCCTCGCGAGGTCTTGCGGTACTCTTCAACGGAGGTACGCTTGCCGAAGCCATTCTCACTCACCACCATAACGGTCTGTTTGTCAGCTCCTTCCGCAGCGGGGTTGTAGGTAATCATGCCTATCACCTGGTCATCTTCTTCAATATTGATGCCACGCACGCCGGCGGATGTCCTGCCAAGAGGTCTTGCGTCTGTCTCGTCGAAGCGTACGCAGCGGCCCTTCCTGGCTGCAATCAGCAGCTCGTCGCTGCCTCCGGTAAGCACGGCGTTGACCAGCTCGTCGCCCTCGCGTATGACTATGGCACGGACTCCGTCTCCGTTCTTGCGGTAGTTCTTGTACTTGTCCAGAACGGTCTTCTTGACGGTACCCTTCTTGGTCACGAGGACTATGTAGTTGTTGTTGAGGTAGTCCTCGTCGCGGAGGTTCTTGACATTGATATAGGCCTGGACCTTGTTGTCCGCCGAGAGATTCAGCAGGTTCTGTATGGCCCTTCCCTTGGAATTCTTGTTGCCCTCGGGAATCTCATAGACCTTGATGCCGTAGAACAGGCCCTGCTCGGTGAACAGCAGCAGGGTGCTGTGCATATTGGCCACATAGACATGCTCTATGAAATCCTCGTCCTTGGTGGCGCTGCCCTTCACTCCTACTCCTCCCCTGTTCTGGGTGCGGAACTCGCTCAGGGCGGTACGCTTGATATAGCCGAAGTGGGAGATGGTTATGACCACGTCCTCGTCGGCATAGAAATCCTCGGGATTGAACTCGTCGGAACTCATGGTAATCTCGGTGCGGCGGGCATCACCGTACTTGTCCTTGAGCTCCATGGTCTCCTGCTTGACTATGTCCATCTGCATCTTTTCGCTGCCGAGGACCTCCTGGCAGTGTGCGATGAACTTGGACAGCTCGTCGAACTCCGCCTGGAGCTTGTCGCGCTCGAGTCCGGTGAGCTGGCGCAGACGCATCTCCACGATGGCCTGGGCCTGGACTTCGGTAAATCCGAAAGTCCCGATGAGCTCGGACTTGGCCTCGTCCACGCTCTTGGACGCACGTATTATGCGGATAATCTCGTCAATAACATCGATGGCCTTGAGCAAGCCTTCGAGGATATGTGCGCGCTTCCGGGCCTTGTCCAGCTCGAATTTGGTCCTGCGCACCACCACCTCGTGACGGAAGTCCACGAAGACCTCTATCATTTCCTTGAGGCTCATGGTACGGGGACGGCCCTTGACCAGCGCCACGTTGTTGATGGCGAAGCTTGACTGGAGCTCGGTGTACTTGAACAGGGTGTTGAGCACTACGTTGGAATTGTAGCCCTGCTTGACCCTGATGATGACACGCACGCCCTCGCGGGAAGTCTCGTCATTGATGTATGTTATGCCTTCAAGCCTCTTTTCCTCCACCATCTGGCCTATGCGCTCTATCATGGCGCGTTTGTTGACCATGTAGGGGATTTCGGTGATGACTATGGTCTCCCTGCCGTTGTCGGCCACCTCTATCTCGGTCTTGGCACGGACCACTACGCGGCCGCGGCCTGTCTCATAAGCCTCCTTGATGCCCGCCACTCCGTGGATGATGCCGCCGGTGGGGAAATCGGGGCCCTTTATGTACTGCATGAGGCCGTCGGTGTCGATATCAGGATTGTCTATGTATGCGCAGATGGCATCGCAGCATTCGCCCAGGTTGTGGGGAGCCATGTTGGTGGCCATACCCACGGCTATGCCTGAAGAACCGTTCAGCAGAAGCAGGGGGGCCTTCGTAGGAAGCACGGTAGGCTCCATCTCAGTCGCGTCGAAGTTGGGGGTGAAGTCCACAGTCTGCTTGTCCAGGTCCTGGAGCATCTCCTCGGTAATCTTCTCGAGCTTGGCCTCGGTATATCGCATTGCGGCTACGGGGTCACCGTCCATGGAACCGAAGTTGCCCTGTCCGAACACCAGCGGATAACGCTGCTTCCAGTTCTGCGCCAGCACGGCCATTGCGTCATACACGCTGGAATCTCCGTGCGGGTGATACTTACCCAGCACCTCTCCGACCACCTTGGCGGACTTTCTGGTCTGGCCGCCGTAGTTGAGGCCGAGGCCGTCCATGCCGAACAACACCCTCCTCTGGACGGGCTTCAGGCCGTCCCTTGCGTCGGGAAGCGCCCTGGAGACGATGACGGACATTGAATAATCGATGTACGCACTGCGCATTTCCTCATCGATATTCACCTGCTCGATGATACCGGTAGTCTTGATTTCTTCGTTTTCGTTTATATCCATTTTTTACCTTAAAAATAAAAATCTTATTATCACGCAAATTTAATAAATTTAAGGCAAAAACGCAAGATATAAGGCCGAAAAAAGAACCCTGCGCCCTTACTCGGGAATCAGACGGCGTATGGCCTTGACATTACGGAAGAAAGTGCCGGCAAAAACCCTCACCACAGTATAGGCCGGAATGGCGGCTATCATTCCGAAAACGCCTCCCACATGACCGGCCAACAGCAGCACTATGAAAATCTCAAGCGGGCTGGACTTGACGCTGCGAGAATAAATCACAGGCTGGAACACGAAATTGTCCACCAGCTGGGTGACCACGAAAACCCCCAGTATCACCAGCAGCACGGCGACGAAATTGAGGTCTGAGCCGACGGCTGCCGCGCTGCTGAAGCGGAGCACCACGCCAAGGACCGTGCCGAGGGCCGCTCCCAGCCAGGGTCCCAGATAAGGGATTACGTTGAGAAGGCCGCTTATGAACGCTATTCCAAGGGCGGAACTAAGGTCCAGTCGCGCTATGAGCCACAGGCCCAGGAAGTTCAGAAGAGCCACGCCGCACACCTCTATGAGCAGTCCGATAAAATACCTGGAAAGCAGGGTCTCAATGTCCCCTATGGCCGTTTTCACCCTCTCCTCGTAAGCGTCGGGCACAAGGGCGGCCACTATGTTGCGGAACAGGTTCTGGTCCTTGACAAAGAAAAAGCCGATGAATACTATGGAGAACAGGGCTACCCCGAAGGAGGCCACCCCGGAGGCCACGGACCCCACCACGGAAGTCACGGACGACAGGCTGAACTCCTTGCGTATGAATTCCGCCGCCGTGGTCTCTATCCTGAAATCCCTGCCGAGTTCGGGGAAGGCCGATATCAGCCTTTCATTCACCTTCCTCATCACGTCGGTAAAGCCCGACGAGGAGAAGGAAGCTGTCTGGAGGTTGGCCGAAATGTTCTGCACTATGCCGTACATGACAGGCACTATCTGCGTCACTATGCCAAAGAACAACACGAGCAGCAGCACTATGGAAATTACGGCCAGAACGCCGTCAGGGGCGCTTTTTCCCTTGATTCTGATTTTGCCGAGAAGCCTCATCAGAGGCCCGGATATCAATGAGAACACGGCGGCCGCCACTATGTAGACAAGGGTGCTGCGGAAATACCAGCACAGGGCCAATACCGCCGCGGCTGCCAGGGCGTAAAGGGTGTATCTTGCAAGTTTGTCCGTACTTCTTTCCATGTGCAGGGAAGCTGTTTTGATATAAACTTTCCAAAAATAGAAAATTTTTCACAAAAAAATTAGCTTGTGCCGTTGTTTGGCACAAGCTACGTGTAATTTTGCACTCAGAAACAAAAACAAAGCGCCATGAAAAATACAGAATACGATCTCGCAAGCCTCGATTCAGTCATCTCTTCAGAAGAGAGCCTCCTCACCCTCGCCGAACTCATCAGCGACCTCGGCCTCGAAATCAAGGACATCCGTCAGGCCTGATCCTTCACGGGCTCGGACTCCTTGACATCCACCATAGTACTTTCCTTGTCCGGAGAGAGCACGACGCGAATGGTACGCTCGGGCATGTTGCTGCGCCCCTTGCTTATCACCCTGTCTGCAATGATGAACTCGGACACGGGGTCCTCCACATAGCGCATAAGGGCCCTCTTCAGAGGCCTTGCACCGAAGGCCGGGTCGAATCCGGCATCCGCTATGAACTTCTTGGCGGTAGGCGTGACCACCAGGCGGAATCCGGCCTCGCCGGCACGACGGCGCACTTCACGCAGTTCTATGTCAATTATTTTCTCTATGTCTTCCCGTTTCAGGGCGTTGAAGAACACCTGCTCGTCCACCCTGTTTATGAATTCCGGAGGGAAGGCCTTTTTGACAGCCTTTTCAAGCACGCTCTGACGGTTGCGGTCCACATTGCGGGTGGAGGTGGAAAAACCTACGCCGTTGCCGTATTCCTCCATTTCGCGGCTGCCCACGTTGGAAGTCATTATGACAATTGTGTTGCGGAAGCTCACGGTACGGCCTTCGCTGTCGGTCAGGCGGCCGTCGTCAAGCACCTGCAGGAGCAGGTTGAAAATGTCCGGATGGGCCTTTTCAATCTCATCCAGCAGCACCACGCAGTAAGGTTTGCGGCGCACCCTTTCGCTGAGCTGCCCGCCCTCTTCATAACCGACATATCCGGGAGGCGCTCCGATAAGGCGCGATACGGAGAACTTCTCCATGTATTCGCTCATGTCTATCCTCACCATATTCTCCTCAGAATCAAAGAGATACTCGGCAAGACACTTGGCCAACCGGGTCTTACCGACACCGGTGGGACCGAAGAAAAGGAAGGAGCCTATGGGACGGGAAGGGTCCTTGAGGCCGGCCCTGTTGCGCTGTATGGCCCCGACCACCATGTCTATGGCCTCGTCCTGGCCTATTATCCTGCCGCTGAGGCGGTCACGCATCTTCATTATCCTGTTGCCCTCGGACTCGGCGACCTTGTTGACCGGAATGCCCGTCATCTTGGAGACCACCGTAGCCACATCCTCCTCGGAGACCGTCCTCTTGGCACCGCCGGACTTGATGCGGACCATGGAACCTGCCTCGTCCATTGCATCTATGGCCTTGTCTGGAAGGGACCTTTCCGTGAAATACCTGTCGGTCAGCCTCACGCAGGCCTCTATGGCCTCGTCACTGTAGGTCACGTTGTGGAACTGCTCGTAGTTCTCCCGCAGGCGGCGCAGAATGGCTATGGACTGGTCCACGTCCGTGGCCTCCACGACTATCTTCTGGAAACGCCTGTCCAGAGCGCCGTCCTTCTCGACTATCTTGGTGAATTCGTCCATGGTCGTAGCGCCTATGCACTGTATGTCGCCGCGGGCAAGGGCCGGCTTGAGCATATTGGCCGCATCAAGGCTGCCGCCCGCACCTCCGGCTCCGACTATGGTATGGAACTCGTCGATGAACAGTATTATGTCAGGATTGTTGCTGACAGTGGCGATTATGGTCTTGAGCCTCTTCTCGAAATCGCCCCGGTACTTCGTTCCGGCCACCACCGAGGCAATGTCAAGCGAGACTATGCGCTTCTTGGCAAGGACAGGAGAAATGTCCCCCGAGGCTATCCGAAGGGCTATTCCCTCCACTATGGCGGACTTTCCTACGCCGGGCTCGCCAATTAGCATGGGATTGTTCTTCTTGCGCCTGCCGAGTATCTCTATTACGCGGCTGATTTCGGTATCGCGGCCCACCACGGGGTCCAGCTTGCCCTCAGCGGCTGCTTTCGTGAGGTCATATCCGAACTCCGCGAGTTCGTCCTTCTCTTCCTTCTTGCCGGGGGACGGGCTCTCGTATTCCACCTCGTCGCCGTCGTCGCCGGTGCCGGAGGAAGGAGCCTCGCCGGAGCCGAGAAGACCCTCTTTCTCCATGTATTTCAGCACCCTGCCATAGTCTATGCCCACTCCGCGAAGATACGCCTGCCCGTAACTGCCTGTAGTACGGCACAGGGCGAGCAGCAGATGCTCGGCCCCGGCCACGGCGCTACGCAGCCTTGTTGCCTCCAGCACGGTGAGGCTCAGCACGTTCTGGGCTCCTCTGGAGAAGGTGATATGGTCCAGTTCCGAATATGGAATCTGCTCGTTGGTGAACACCCTCGAGTCAATGAACTTCTTGAGTTGCCCGGTATCCGCATCCAGACCCCTCAAGGTATTGAAAGCGTTGTTGGAGGCATGGCGGATTATGCCCAGGAAAAGATGGTCCGGGCCTATTCCGTAACTGCCGGTACGCAGGGCTTCTTCCCTTGCATACCCTATGATGCCGTTAAGTTCGTCTGATACTTTTATATCCATAAATCATTGTTTTTCAAACAGGTTGCGGGCGGGCAGCTTGTCCGACCACCCTTCGCGCAGGGCCCGGAAAAGGCCTGCTGTGTAACGCGAGAATCCGGGGCCCTTCCAGGTGCTGGTATTGGTCACCATCACCCAGCATTCTCCGTCGGGGAAATACTTGACAAGGGCGCTGGTGCCGGAGAAGGTGCCTGAGCGGGTCCATCCAGAAGAAGGCTCGGTGTCATTCCAGCCAAGGGAATAGGTTTCCTTGTCGAAATACTCCACCATGGCATCCACGCTCTTTTGGCTGATAATGTCGGGCAGGACTCCGCGTCCGTCTATCGCAGAGACGAAACGGGCTATCTCGGGAGTAGAGGCGACCCATGCGCCGGCCCCGCCGAGGGCCCTTATGTCATTGCCTCCATAGCACCTCACAACGGAATCTCCGCTGCAATTGTATTCAGGCACAAGCGTCTCATTTACAGGCACATAGTAATGCACTTCGCCCTTGTGGGCATCGCCGGGATAATTGCCTGCGATATGGAAATCCACACATCCGGCCGGCCTCAGCACATTCTCCTGGATGAAGTCCTCGTAACTCTGGGCGCTGACCTTTTCGATTATAAGACCAAGGAGCATGAATCCGAAATTGGAATAGGACTGGGAAGTGCCGGGAAGGTAACCTAGCTTGCGAGCGAGCACTATGCGGGCTAGTTCCTCGTTGGTCGGAGGAGCCTCCAGGTTGTTGACCCTCATTATGGTACGGGTGGAGAACATGGGGTCACCTCCACGGACCGTAAATCCGGCCTTGTGGCGCAGCAGGTCCTCGACCGTTATCTTGTAATAGTTCCTGTCCTTTATCACGCCGGAGTATTCGGGAAGCAGTCCGCGAGGCCCGAAAACGGTATCGGCAAGGGAAAGCTTGCCCTGCTCGCAAAGCACCATTATTCCTGCCGCAGTGACGAGCTTCGACACCGAGGCTATGCGAAGAAGGTGGCTGGGCTGCATTTTCTCGCCCTTCTCCTCGTCGGCCCAGCCGTAGCCCTTGGCATAGAGCAGGGAATCCCCCCTCATGACAGACAGGGAAAGCCCCTTGAGCTGCCACTGCTGCATGTACAGGGCTATTTTCTTGTCCATGCCACTGAGGTCGGCAGTGTCCGAGAGTTCGTTGCAAATCCAATCGTTCACCCCTCCGGAAAGAGCCTCGGAAGAAGGCTTGTCCCTGCCGGAAGAGGTAATAAGGAGCACGGCCCCGAGCACTACGGCAGCGGCGGCCAGATATATCGTTATGCGTTTACGGTCCATCATATACTGGAGCCAAGTATTGCGGGGTCGTCTCCGTCACGCAGGCGGCCCAGTTTGCGCATCAGGCCCGACAGGTAGATTACTGTCAGCACGGTAGCCAGCATATCCGACACCGGGAAACTCACCCATACCCCGTCAACTCCTATCCAGAGCGGAAGCAGATAGACGCAGGGCACCAGGAAGAGCAGCTGGCGGGAAAGTGACAGAATCACCGACTTGCGCACCATTCCCAGACACTGGAAAAGGTTGGTCGCAATGGCCTGGAAGCCTATTATGGGAAATACTATGTTCATGATTCTCAAGCCCCTGGAAGCCACGTCGATAAGCTGGGGGTCGGAAGTGAATATGGACACCGCCGCCCGGGGCAGGAAGACTGACACCACGAAGCCGAGGAACATTATGAAGGTAGCCCATTTCGCGGCGAGAAGGTACACGGCCCTCACCCTGGAATACTGCCTCGCGCCGTAATTGTAGCCGGCTATGGGCTGTATGCCATGGTTTATGCCCATGGTCACCATGAAGAAGAGGAAGGACAGGCGGTTGTTGATTCCATAAGCGCCTATCGCCATGTCGCCGCCGTACTCCTGAAGCTGCTGGTTTATGAAAATCGCAACTATGCAGGAGGCCGAGTTCATCAGGAAGGGTCCCATGCCTATGGCCAGCGACTCCTTGGCTATGCCCCAGTCCAGGCTGATGACCTTGCGGGGAAGGTGCAGGAAGCGCTTTTCATCCATGAAATAACGCATGGTATAGGCAAGGGCCATAAGCTGGCAGAGCACCGTAGCCCAGGCCGCTCCCTGTATGCCCATTCCGAAGACATAGATGAACACGGGGTCGAGTATGGCGTTGGAAGTGACCGTAAAGAGGGTCAGGCCCATTGCAAGACGGGGATTGCCCGAAGAACGGATGACGCTGTTAAGGCCGAAATACAGGTGGGTGATTATGTTTCCGTAGAGTATGACCTTCATGTAGGAAGATGCGTAAGGCAGTATGGCCTCGCTGGCCCCGAAGAACCTGAGTATGGGACCGAGGAACACCAGCGACACTACAGAAAACAACAGGCCCACCAGAATGTTGAGAGTCACCTCGTTGGCCAGCACGGTGTTGGCCTTGTCATAGTCCTTCTTGCCCAGAAGCACGGAAATCATGGTGGCCGCGCCGACACCGACCAGGGTGCCGAGGGCGGTGGAAAGGTTCATCAGGGGGAAGCAAACGGCAAGACCGGCTATGGACAGGGAACCCACATCGGGAATATGGCCGATATATATGCTGTCGACCATATTGTACAAAGAAGACGCGGTCATGGCTATGATGCCAGGTACCGCATACTCCTTGAGCAATGTGCTTATCTTTTTGGTTCCAAGTTCGGAAGGAATCTTCCCGTCTGCCATCAGCTATTCTCCCTTGACAAGTTCAATTTCAAAAATCAGAGGGGCATATGCCGGTATGGCTCCGCTGCCTTTCTCGCCGTAACCCATTTCATGATCGAACAAGCCTACGCCTTTCTCTCCGGGATGCATCTGCCACAGGGTCTTCTGGAAACCGCTTATGGGAGTGGTCGAGGTGGAACTTCCGGAGACTGTCATCTTGAGGTCTGTAGCGGCGCTGCCCCAAGTTATGGAAACAGGCTTGTAAGTAGCTGATTTGGAATATATTCCGGCATCCTTTGCTACCTGCTCCTTGGTGGTATCGAAGACCTTTCCATTTAGCAGTCTGCCCGTATAGTTGATTTTGACCGTGGTGTCCGAAGGCATGGCCTTGTCGGTGGAAGGCCCGCCCGTGCGGCAATACCAGAATCCGGTCTCCACCACTTCCGCGGAAGGATAGTTCTCCTTGCAGAAGGCATCTATGTTGTCCCTGTTGTACTGGAGAATGTCGTCGGTGTAATCCACCGCCGTGACATCGTAGATCTGGGTGGCAAGGTCAGTGCTGACCTTGTTCAGATATTCCTCGGGGGTAGAATATACATCCGTGGTAAGCAGCCAGGACGGTATAAGGGCCTTTCTGCGGCCGCCCACCTTCATGCCTTTGAGCATTTCGTTTATGCCCGAGGGGACATTGCCGGCACCGGTGCGCTGCACCACGGGACCGTAATAGGCAGACGCGCTCCACATATCCACCTTCTTGGCGGTGGTCTCATCGGTGGTGCTGCTGACAAAGCCGGCTATGGAGGTAGAAGTATAATCGGTCACTATATAGCCTCCTTCGCCTATGTCCTTGCCCGTCCCGGGGACATCCTCAAGCACATAGATTCCGCATCCCGTAGGGCTTACGAGCGGATAATTGGTGGAAATCCACGCATCGAGCACTTCCTTGTTGATAATGTTCTTGTTCTCGCTCTGCTGCTTGGCGCAGGCCCCGGCAAGAACCGCGGCGCATAGTAGTATTATGATGTATTTTTTCATGTTCTTAAAGTTCATCGCTCTGGACGCTGTGTACCCAGATATGATAGGCAATAGCTGAATTAGCAGGAATCGTGCCGAATTTCTTGTCTCCGAATCCATGGCGGCCGCTGAAGAAAATCCAGCACTCCTCGCCGCCCTTCACGCCCTCCAGGCCTTTGGCCAGGCCTTCCACGAAATTGGCCTCGGAAAACTTGACCGTGCATATCTCGTAACGGTTGTCCGGCTCTTCTTCCTCCTCCTCAACATCCTCATTTTCAGCATCCTCCCCTTCTTCGGCCTTGCTGAGATTCCATCTTGCGGCCGTGGCCACATCCTCTGAATTGGTAGCGAAAAGGGAACTGGCGGCCGGCAGGGTAGAACCCGTCAGCACATAACCGGCATAGTAGAATGACAGCAGCATGTCACCTGACAAACCGTCACCTTCACCATGCACGACGGTCAGCCTGGTGCTGCCGTCATTGTAGGATACGCTGTAATCCTCGTTTGCCGTCAGCTGGGCGCTGACAAGGGTCTCAATCTTGGTCTCCTGCCCGGCGAAAAGGGTCCTGAGGCTCTCCTTCTCGCAGCCGGTGAGCAAGGCAAGCCCCGCCAAAAAGGTAGCTATATGCCTAATTTTCATATCTTTCCATGAATTTTTCGGCGCTTGAGCGCACATATTCAGCTATCTTCCACTTGGAAGCCGCATCTTCGGGTACAAGTATCTTGCCGCCGGCCGCCATTTCATGTCCGCCACCATGAAAATACTCCCTGGCAAGCAGATTGGCCGACACTCCCCTCTTGGACCTCACGGACACCCTTACCTGGCCGTCATTCTCTTCTTTGACCAGAATGCTCATCTTCACCTTCCCGATCGCAAGGGGCTGGTTTACAAGACCTTCCGCATCGCCTTCGCCTATCTGGTACTTCTCCTTTATCTCCGAGGTGAGGAACATCGTCGCCACTCCGCTGCGGGATATTTCCAGCTCGTCCTTGAGCATTTCGCCGAAAAGGCGCACGCGGTTCTCCCCGTAGTTGTTATACAGCCGGGAGATTATATCGTCGCGGTCCACCCCTGCGGCAAGCAGCATGGAGGCCATGCTGAAAGTAGAAGGGAACACGGAGTTGGCGAAATTGTTGGTGTCCGTGGTCATGCCGACCATGAGGGCCTGCCTTGTCCTTTCGGGCAGCTTCCCCGCGTCCGAATCCACGCCGTCAAGTGACAGCAGCACCCAGAACAGCAGTTCGCTCGCCGAGGAAATTTCGGTCTCGGAAAAGCAAATGTCGAAATCCGCTGCGGAAGGATTGAGATGATGGTCTATCAGCACCTTGGGAGCGGGGCAGGCGCGAAGACAGTCCGCCATGGCCTCGGTACGCTCGAAACTGTTGAAGTCCAGGCATACCAGGAGGTCGGAGGAAGCAATACGCTCGCGGCAGGACTCCTCCGAGAGGGAAAAAATGCTCACCGGAAGGCCTTCGGCGGCGAAAGAAACCGCCGGCGGGACAGGAGTGGGAAATATGACCATGACATCCTTGCGAGCCTCCTGGAGGAAGGTGCACAGGGCGCAGGAACTCCCCACGGCATCCCCGTCCGGATGGGTATGGGATACTATGGTAACCCTGCCGCTGCGCTCAAGCAGCCGCTGCAGGGCCCCGGTCTTTGTCTTTTCTATCGCGTACATAATTTTTTATCCGTGCAAATTTAATCAAAATCTTGTATTTGATAAATCATTTTCATAACTTTGCGAGAACTTTGACAAAAATAAAAATACACAATAATGAACAAAGCATTAAAAATCACTCTCGAAGTCGCACTGCTGGCAATCTGCGCTTTCATAGCATACGCCATCGTGCAGAGCATCATGGAGCCCGTCAACTTCAACAAGCAGACTGAAGCACGCAAGGCGGTCGCCGTTCAGCGCCTTAAGGACATCCGCACCCTCGAGGTTGCCTACAAGGGTGTCACCGGCCACTATACAGCCGACCTCGACTCCCTCATCCTCTTCTACAACTCCGGCAAGATGGACATCACCATGCAGGTTGGTTCCAACGACGACTCCCTCGCGGTGGTCAACACCGAGAAGCTCAAGAAGCAGAACCGCAAGATTACTCCCCAGGAGATGTACGAGCGTTACCTCAAGGGCGAGAACCTCGTGTTCTCCATCAAGAACAGCATCCCCGTCAAGGACACCCTGTTCAAGCATCGCGCAGACTTCGTCATCGACTCCATCAAGTACATTCCTTTCTCAGGAAAGCAGATAGTCGAGACCGATGCCATCATAAAGACCGTTTCCGGCGTTGAAGTTCCTCTGTTCGAGGCCAAGATGCCCTACAGGGCTCTCCTCAAGGGTCTTGACAACCAGCTCCGCATCAACCTCGATGCAGACTGCAGGGCTTCCAACAGGTACGAAGGCCTCCAGGTAGGCAGCATCACCGCACCTAACAACAATGCAGGAAACTGGGAGTAATATCATGCTCTCCGGCAATACAGGAATATCCATTCAAGTCTCCTTGGGTGGATATTCTTTTAAAGTATATGGCCGGGGGGAGGAACGTTCGTCCGGATGGCTCGGAGCCGAGAGGATTTTCACCACTCCGGAGTTCCAGGTGCGCTATGACAGCGTCGAGATTTCCCTTCTCACGCCCAAGTGTACCCTCGTACCGGCCAATTTCTTCACGCCCCAGACGGCGAGGGCCTGCCTGGGAGAGGTAGTCAGGCTGCGCGAGAGCGACGCGGTGGAGCAGGTGCCCGTCCCCTCCCTCGGCGCGGTGCTGGTGTTCTCCAATTCCATCGACGAGTCCCTTTCCAAGGTCATAGCCCAGACCGTTTTCACCACCTCCGGAGACAGCGCAAGGGTCCTGCCCGAAATGTACTACATGCTCAGGGACCTGTCCAAATGCACGGAGTACAACAAGATAATCGCTTCATACCGTGACGGCTGGCTGCATCTGGCCATAGCCCAGGGCAAGAGCCTTCTGCTGAGCAACGTGTACGAGGCTGTCGACTTCACCACGGCCGAGTACTTCATATTCCTGGCCATGAAGAAGCTGCAGCTCAACCCCGAGCTCAGCACCATTTCCTTCCGCACTCCCCTCTCCCCTTCCGAGGAAATGTCCCTTTACAGGTACTTCAAATCAGTGGAAGTGCTATGAGGATAATCGGAGGCACGCTGAAGGGCAAGGTCATAGACCCGCCGGCAGGATACAACGCCCGTCCCACCACGGATTTCGCCCGAGAGGCCCTTTTCGACATACTTTCCAATGAATACGAATTCGAAGACCTCAAGGTGCTGGACCTTTTCTCAGGCACGGGAGCCATATCCTTCGAGTTCATATCCAGGGGCGTAGGCCATGTCTGGTGCGTGGAAATGTCCCCCGTCAACGCCTCCTTCATCTCCGCCCAGGCCCGAAAGCTGGGGATACGCAACCTCAGCGTAGTGCGTCACAACGTGTTCGATTTCATTCCTCTGTGTACGGAGAAATTCGACCTCGTTTTCGCAGACCCGCCTTATGCCCTTGAAGGCATAGAGACCCTCCCCGAGAGGATACTGTCCTCCGGCATGCTGCACCCGGGCGGCTACTTCATCCTGGAGCATGGAGGGGACCACGATTTCACGAAAAACCCCGCCTTCGTCAAGGAAAGACGATACGGCAGGGTCCATTTCACTTTCTTCGAAGCGTAGGCGCTATCTTGTCATCCTGTCCACAGCCAGTTCGACCAGCCCCCTGACCTGGGGCTTGTAGTCGGGATTGGAGCTCTTGAGATAGCGGTTGGCGATAGCGCAGCACACCGTGCAGGCATTGTGTCCGAGCAGTGCGGCCAGACCGGCCAGTGGCGCTCCTTCCATCTCGAAGTTGGTAATCCTGTAGTCGTCAAAACGGAAAGACTCTATCTTGTCCAGCATGTCCGGCATGGCCAGAGGCAGGCGGACCACCCTTCCCTGGGGGCCGTAGAAACCGGGAGCGGATATGGTCACTCCCTTGACGGTGCAGTCGGCGAGTTTCTCGATAATCTTGTCGCTGGCCTTCACGAAATAGGGAGAGGCTATCCTGGGGTCCCAGTCCATGTGCTTCTTGAAGTCTTCCTCAACCTTCTCCAGCGCAATCCTGCTCCTGCCCCCATACCAGTTCAGCACTCCGTCGAAGCCGACGGAAATGTGGGAGAGTATATAAGAGCCAAGGGGAATATCGGCGTGGAGAGCGCCTGAAGTGCCTATCCTGAGGATATTCAGGGACTTATGTTCGGGCTTTACCTCGCGGGTGGCGAAATCCACGTTGGCCAGGGCATCCAGCTCCGTCATCACTATGTCTATGTTGTCGGGGCCGATTCCGTGGGACAGCACGGTGAGGCGCTTGCCGTTGTGCCAGCCGGTCACGGACACGAATTCGCGGGATGCGTGACGGAATTCTATGTTCTCCAGATATTCGGCCACCATGTCAACCCTGCCGGGGTCTCCTACCAGGATGACGTTGTCTGCCAATTCTTCGGGACGCAGATGTATGTGGAACGCTGAGCCGTCGTCATTGATTATAAGTTCGGATTCAGGAATTCTCATAGTTTTGCTATTTTTAATAAAACAAAGGGCAAATATAGTTTTTTCCTTTGAAAATTCCTATTTTTGCATCCCAAATGAAGGAAAACAATTTTTAGAATTATGTGGCAAAGAGTACAAACATTGTATCTGGGTATTTCGACTATCCTCATAGGAGTGATGTTCTTTACGGCAAAGGCGACCGGACTTTCGGAAGGCGGCGGAATCGTTGAACTGAAGTTCATAGACTATATCCCCTACCTTGTCCTGCTGATTGTCATTTCCCTTCTGAATATCCTGGCCCTGACCACCTACAAGCACAGGGTCTTCCAAATGAGGACAGCCATGCTCACCGCCATCATCACCCTGGCCCTCCAGATATGGCTAGGCATAGACTTCTACTTCACCCACGCCGAGTATGTGTTCAAGCTCCCCGCGATTTTCCCCATAATCTGCGTGATTCTGGACCTGCTGGCCTTCCGCGGCATCCTGGCCGACCAGCTTCTGGTCGAAAGCGCCTACCATTTGAGGAAGGCCCGCCGAGACCGCCGCAAATAAAAAAAGTGCTGCCCGCCCGGGCAGCACTTGTCGTTTACAAGTAAAAAACTATTTCACGAACATAACAGCCTCGGCGATGGAATTGAGCTTGGTATCCACGCTGTCGGCGCGGCTCGCAAGGACGCAAGGCACCTTCGTTCCGACCAGCATACCGGCCTGACGGACACCTGTCGCAAGCTTGGAATTGGTCTTCCAGAACACATTGGCGGACTCGATGTTGGGGAACACGAGGCAGTCGGCATCACCGGCAACGGGGCTGACCAGCTTCTTGATTTCAACGGACTCCTTGTCAATGGCCACATCCAGGGCCAGAGGACCGTCCCCTATGCAACCCTTGATCTGACCGCGGTCACACATCTTGGCAAGCATGGCAGCTTCCATGCAGGCGGGCATGGAATCCAGCATCTGCTCGGAAGCGGCGATGAAGGCCACCTTGGGCTTCTGTATGCCGAAAGACTGCGCTACACCCGTCACGAAACCGGCCAGCTTGACCTTCTGCCTGAAATCAGGAGCAGGAATAACGGCCATGTCGGTCAGGAAAACAAGCTTGTGGTAATTGGGGTTCTCGATAACGCCCACATGGCTCAGAAGGCCCTTTGGAGGCAGAAGACCGGTCTCCTTGTTAAGGATGGCGCGGAGGAACTTGTCGGTGGAGCAAAGGCCCTTCATAAGTATGTCGCCCTCACCGTCATGGACCATCTGGACAGCCTTTGCGACAGCCTTCAGCTCCACGGGCTCGTTGACAATCTCGAACTTGGCAACATCAATGCCCGACTTTGCGCAGACATCCTTGATAAGATTCTCGTCACCTACGAGGATTGCCTTGACAAATCCGAGGTCGGCAGCCTTGGAGGCAGCCTCAATAGTGTGCTCATCGACGGCCCAGGCGGCCACCATTCTCTTGCAGATTCCCTTCTCGCGGAGCTCCGCAAAAACATCGTTGAAATTGGTTATCATGTTTTTAATCTTCCAGTTCTTGTACAATATGCATGGTATCGCGGGCTATGACAAGCTCCTCGTCGGTGGTAATGAGGGCCACCTTGACCTTCGAATCGGGGGCGGACACGACGGCATCCTCTCCGAATGCGGTATTGGCATCATAGTCTATCTTGATACCCAGATAGTTGAAATTCTCGCATACACGGCGGCGCAGGCGGGAATTGTGCTCGCCTATGCCTCCCGTGAACACTATGAGGTCCACGCCGTCAAGCACAGCCACGTACATGCCTATGTTCTTGATAAGGTCGTAGGTGAGCTTCTTGAGGGCTAGCTTGGCCCTCTTGTCGCCCTCGGAAGCCAGGTCGCTCAGGTCGCGGCAGTCCGAAGTCTTGCCGGAAAGGCCGAGGAAGCCGCTCTTCTTGTTCATCACCTCCGTCATCTGGTCGGGAGCAAGGTTCTCCTTCTTCATGATATAGGGAATGATGTTGGCATCTATGTTGCCGCAGCGGGTACCCATGATCATGCCCTCAAGAGGGGTGAATCCCATGGAAGTATCGACGACCTTGCCGTTGAGTATGGCGCTGACGCTGCTGCCGTTGCCTATATGGCAGGTGATTATCTTGGAATTGTTCAGGTCCAGTCCGCAGAAACGGGCTCCCTTCTCGGCCACGAACTTGTGGCTGGTACCGTGGGCACCGTAGCGGCGCACATGATACTTCTCGTAATACTCGTAAGGAAGGGCGTACATGTATGCATAGTCAGGCATGGTCTGATGATATGCAGTGTCGAACGTCACGACCTGGGGAACGGAAGGAAGCACCTCGCCCACGGCATGTATGCCGAGCAGGTGGGCGGGATTGTGCAGCGGGGCGAAATCGCAGCAGATTTCTATCTTGCGCAGAACGTCATCGTTGACCAGGGCGCTGGAAGAGAAGAAATCCGCACCTTGCACGATACGGTGTCCCACGGCCTCGATGTCGTCCATGGAATCAAGGACACCGGTCTTGGGATTCGTGAGAGCGTCGAGAACCAGTTTCATGCCAACCTTATGGTCGGGAACCGGTATGTCGAGAACCTGGGCTTCCTTGCCCGTAGGCTTATACTGGAAAATACCGGAAGGAAGTCCGATTTTCTCCACAATACCTTTGGCGATGAGGTCGAACACATCATCGCTCTTCATATCAAGAAGTTGATACTTGATTGAAGAACTACCGCAGTTGATTACAAGTATTATCATATTTTTGAAATTTCTTTGGCAAAGTTACTGAATTATCACTATTTTAGCAATAGTTTTTGAGAAAGCATGACTTCGGGAAGAGAAATAGAAATCATCAGCATTCCATTTGTGGCAGGCATAGCGGCAGGAGCACTTGCCGTGGCCGCATTTCCGCCCGCCGGGCTCTACCCGCTGGTCTCCCTCAGCATGCTTCTCGCCATCGGAAGCGCCGCTGTTCTTCTGAGGCGAAGGGACCTTCTGACCATGGCTCTGCTGTTTGTATCTACCGGACTGTTCTGCGCGCTTTCGAGCCATATAGGAGATGGAGGCGGGAGCGAAGGCCCCATGCAGGGTGCGGCGCTATGGCTGCGAAGACTGGTGGACAGCATACCCTTCCCCCACGAAGACACTTCGGCCCTTGTCAAGGCTCTCACGACAGGAGACAGGAACTCCCTGGACAAAGGACTCGTGAGCACCTTCCGAAAGGCAGGAGCAGCCCACATACTCGCACTCTCGGGAATGCACCTCGGCATAGTGTACGGCATGCTCGCATGGCTTCTCAAGCCGTTGGGCAACAGCACTTTGGCAAGGAAGATAAGATACGCCCTCATAATTTCGGCCTGCGCCCTGTACAGCCTGGCGACAGGGGCCGGGCCTTCCATAGTCCGCGCCTTCATATTCATTTTCCTATGGGAAACGGCCAGGATAACAGGTCGCAAGGCAAGCCCCATGAAGGTCTGGTGCGGAGGACTTGTCATCCAGCTGGCCGTCATGCCTTCGGTCATCACATCCGCGGGCTTCCAGCTATCCTATCTCGCAATGGCAGGCATATTAATCCTGTTCCCCGCGCTGAAAGAATGGTATCCGTCCGAGGGTGAAAGCCGCCTTTCTGCCAGGCTTAACCTTCCACGGCGCATCTGGGAGGCGGCAGCCCTGGCCATTTCCTGCCAGGTGTTCACCGCTCCCCTCTCCTGCGCCCTCTTCGGCACCTTTCCCAAATACTTCCTGCTGACCAACCTGCTTGCAATGCCCCTGTCCGGATTGCTGATGGGGCTGTCTGCCGTCACCATGGCCCTGAGCGCCGCCGGCATCTGCCCGCACATACTGATACTGGCAGACGATGCAGTCTGCCAGTCACTTATAAATGTCCTTGAAATAATCGCCGGAATCTGAGAAGCTGTTTTGAAGGCCTCAGCGAATGCAACGCACGGAGGCCGCGAAGTGGGATTTGTCCGCCGAAGCGCTCATGACATCGGGAGTCTCGTCGTTCAGATAGACGTATATGCCCTGACCACTGTCAAGAGAGGACTCCTCGCTGGTCCAGAAAGTCGCATAATTGCCTGCTCCTATGAAACTTACGTCATCGTCCGAAACCGTTGCATATCCCACGGGAAGGGCAGAAATCAAGGTCTCGTTGGTAATCTTGACCTTGGGCCAGTAGTCCCACATCTTCTCTTCGTTGAAATAGGCATCCACCATGAGCCGGCCTGCCGCGCCTGTGAAATCACCGTCGCATATGGCCTTCCAGTCCTCCACGGTGGGAAGCCTCCAGCCTTCGGGACAGGCTATCTGGGCCGCTTCCCAGTCATACAGGCGGCCGAAAAGCTCGTCCATGACCTCGCAATCGTGATACGAAATGCCGACTTCGTCCCACTGAAGGTTGGTACACATCCAGTCCGTCGAGCCTATCTTGTTGTAGATATAGTCAATCTCACTACGGGTATCGCGGAAAATGCCTCCGGAAACCAAAGAAATCTCGTTGCCCGTCAAAGAGGCCGCACTGACCACCACGGGGGTCTCGGCATGAGTGGAATTGTAGTACCCGGAAGCGTAGATGGCACAGGTTACGGTCAACTGGCAAAGGGTGTCGGGAACGACGAAACGGTATGTGCCGTCGTAAGTGTCGGGGTCGCCCGCATGGCGCACCGTATCTCTCTGGGTGGCAGTGGGATTTACAGTCCAGAAATATCCGAAGTCAGTACCGTCGGTAGTGTAGCATCCCTCGGGAGTGAGGTAGTAAATCTCTCCCGGATTCACAAAAGCGGGAAGCTTGAATGACAGCTTGCCGTCGAAGTACTTGGAAACTTCGGTGCTGCTGTTGTTCTTCTTGCAGGCGAAGGACAACAGGCACACGGCCGTCATTGCAACTATATATTTAAGTTTCATATTTCAAGCGTATATTCGTACAAATATAGCGAAAAACATTTAACTTTGCGAAAAAATCAGTCAATAATGCGCAAATTTTCCGCCCTCATACTGGTCCTGGCCCTGATTTGCTCCTGTACGGGGGACAAATACATAGCCATAAGAGGATACGCCCAGGGAGGCGTCTACCAGGTCAAGCTGAACCTCCGCGGCGTAAAGGAAGACCCCCGGGCCATAAAGGAAAACATTGATTCCCTGCTCAGCAAGATAGACTTCACCCTGTCCGGATACAACAAAGAATCCATGCTCAGCAAGTTCAATCGCGGGGAGCAGGTCAGCCCCGATGCCATGTTCAAGGACATATACGCCCTCTCATACAGGCTTTGGGAGGAAAGCGGCGGGGCCTTCGACGTTGCGGCAGGCCCCCTGTATGATGCCTGGGGTTTCGGATTCTCAAAGGACTCCCTGCCCTCGGATGCCAAGGTCGCGCAACTGCTTGCCACATGCGGCATGGCCCACATGCCCCAGGATGCCGACAGCCTGGTCGCTGACGGAGTCAAAAGACTGAATTTCAATGCAATAGCCCAGGGATACAGCTGCGATGTGGTGGCCTCCTACCTGTACGGAATAGGCGTAAAGGACATGCTCGTTGACATAGGAGAAATATTCTGCGACGGCCTCAACCCTTCCGGAAAGCCCTGGACCATAGCGGTAGATACGCCCATTGACGGGAACCAGACCCCGGGCGAAAGCACCAGCGGCTTGTGGTCCTCGGACGGCGGACCGCACGGGGTGGTGACATCCGGAAACTACAGGAAGTTCTATATCAAGGACGGCAGGAAATATTCACATACCATAGACCCCAGGAACGGCTATCCCGTGAGCCATCAGCTTCTCAGCGCCACGATTATAGCCCCGAGAGGAGCCGAAGCCGACGCATACGCCACCTTCTGCATGGTAATAGGCCTGGACAAGGCCCGTGAATTCATAGATTCGAGGCCGGACCTGGAAGGAATGCTGATATACGAAAAAGACGGCGAGATGCGCTCCTGGCGCTCGGGAGGATTCTAGCGAAGGTCAGTCACCACCCAGGAGCCGTCAGAAATACCCTCGGCAGGCCTGAAAGAAGAGGGCTCGGCCTTGGCTGAAAACCTCAGGGAACTTATCTCGAAATCGGTCACCGTGCCATCTGAGGCAACGATTGACGCACCAATGAGTTCATCCTTGGAATTGAAATAGAGGGTGGCCTTGTCTATGCCCCGGGTCTGATCCCCCGGCGACAGCACCACGGCATGCACCACCTTATCCTTGAACTTGGACTGCCCGGTAGAAACCACGCTGAAAGCCTCTCCCGCATTGCTGACCAGAAGGGCGGGATTCCCCGCGAAGTCCTTGGGCCCCTCGACGGACTCTATCAGCACTTCCTTGGCCACGGTATCGAAAGTCCAGCGCACGCGGGAGTCGCAGCGCACCTGGAGGCCGGCTGTCTCCATGAGGAAGGCGTCGCCTGCCACGGACACAGACCCCGTGCCTGTAATGGGGACATCCGTGCGGGTAGAATACTTGAAACTGAAGGACACGGTGGACTCCCCCACCTTCTTTGTGAAAGCTTTGAACACCCCGTCCGCCCTTGCGCCCAGGCAAGGCAGCAGGGCAAGCAGCATCAGCAGTCTTTTCATTGCGCGTTCTTGAATGCTTCGATTATACCTTCCAGTTCGGCCAGGTCTGCAACCAGCACCTGCCTCGGCTTGGAACCGTCCTGGGGGCCTACTATGCCGGCGGCTTCCAGCTGGTCCATCACACGGCCTGCTTTTGCATAACCCATGCCAAGCTTGCGCTGAAGGTCGGAAGTGGAGCCTCTCTGGGTCAGCACGACCTGACGGGCAGCCTCCTCGAAACGCTCGTCAAGATTCTTCATGTCCACCATGGCGGTGCCGTCCTCGGCCTGGTCGGGCTCCGGAGCGGGCAGGTAGTAAGGAGTGTTGAAACTCTTCTTCCAACCGGTCTGGGCACCGATGAAATCGTTGATTGAATTGATTTCTGCATTGCTGATGAAGGCGCACTGCACACGCTCGTTGTCCACTCCGGAGAGGTATATCATATCTCCCTTTCCGATGAGCTTCTCGGCTCCGGGGGAATCCAGAATGGTCCTGGAATCGGTCATGGAGAACACCCTGAAGGCTATACGGGTAGGGAAATTGGACTTGATAAGACCGGTAATCACATCCACGGAAGGCCTCTGGGTGGCCAGCACCACATGTATGCCGGCGGCACGTCCCTTCTGGGCAAGACGGATGATGGAAGTGGAAATGCTGCGGGCTATGGCCTTGCTCTCGCTGCCGCCGCCCACCGACATCGTAAGGTCGGCATACTCATCCACCACGGTCACTATGTAAGGCATGTACTTGTGGCCGTCGTTGGGATTCAGATGACGGTCCTTGTACTTCTCGTTATAGAGCTTTATGTTGTTGACATGGCCCTTGGAAAGCAGGGCGTAACGCTCGTCCATCTCCACGCAGAGCGACTTGAGTATGGCCTCGGCATCCTTGGCTGTCTTGGCTATGCACTTGTCCCTTTCGTCCTGCTCGCTGCCCGCGGTGGGAAGCACTGCAAGATAATGCTTCAGCAGGCCTTCGTAGGCGGAGAACTCCACCATCTTGGGATCTATGAACACGAACTTCAGCTCGGAAGGATGCTTGGAATACAGCAAGGAAGTAATCAACACGTTGAGACCCACGGACTTACCCTGCTTCGTAGCACCTGCCACCAGCAGATGGGGCGCGTCGGCGAGGTCGAAGACCTTGACGTTCTGGGTAATCGTGTATCCTATGGCAACGGGCAGTTCTGCCTTGCTCTGGCGGAAGGCGTCGTCATTCAGAAGGGCCTTCAGAGGCACTATGGACGGCTTGTCGTTGGCCACTTCTATACCCACGGAATCCTCCAGGGTGACAACGCGCACTCCCTTGGCATTGAGGGACATGGCTATGTCGTCCTGCAGGTTCTTGATCATGGAAATCTTGACTCCCGGAGCGGGATACACCTTGTAAAGGGTGACGGTAGGACCGACCACGGCCTTGACATTGTCAACCTCCACCTTGAAGGTCTTGAGGGTGCCGCGTATCTTGAAGTTGTTGCGGCGAAGCTCGTCCTGCGACACCTCGCTGCGGGAAGACTCGTAGGAATCCAGCAAATCCAGGGAAGGGAAACGGTAGTCCTTGAGCTCATCGCGTATGTCTATGCGGGGCAGTTCCTCGTAAACTTCAGTGGAAAGTTCCTCTCCCTCAACGACTTCCAGCGAAGGCTCCTGTTCTGCGGCTTCGCCTGCGGCCGGGACCTCAGGTGCAGCAACAACAGGCGCGGGAGTCACCGAAGTAGCAGGAGAGGCCTCGGGCACGGACTGCACCCAGGTAAATCCTGCAGGCTTCGAAGGCTCTTCTTCCTCCTTGTCAAGTGAAATTTCCGGCTCCACCTCGGCCACGGCGGGCTCTATGGGAGAGTCAACGGCAACATGAGCGGGAACCGGCTTCCCGGAAGGAGAGACGGCGAGGGTGAACCAGTCTGAGAAACGGCGGCTTGCAAAGAAGAACCAGAGCACGGTCAGCAGCACCAGCACTACGGCCGTCACTATGTCCCCCATGAGGTTGGACATGCCCTGCACGGCATAATCGCCCATACGGCCGCCAAGACCGCCTCCGAAGGCATATTCCATACCAGCCGTCCTGGATACGTAAGCAAGTATGAATGAAGATATTACGGCCCCTGTCAGGGTGAGCAGCAGGGCCTTCAGCATAGACACGGACTTGCGCCCGAGCATTCTCATGGACACTATGGCCAGAAGCAGCACGAGGGCGAAGGAACCGAAACCGAACCACCTGTAGAAAAGCAGCGAGCTCCACAGGGCCCCGGCCTTGCCGCCAAGGTTGGACACGCTCTCGCCAAGGGCCATCCTGTCGGGGTCCGAGAGCAGGCTCATGTCTTCCTTCCAGTGGAAGATATATGAAATGCATGAAATCAGCGTGAACAGGGCGAACACCGCCACCAGCAGGCCGCAAAAGCCCACTATCCTGCGTTTTCTGTCCTCGTCCATATCCCTCCAGAAAGTGAAAATCCTGGCGGGACGACGCACCTTGACTTCTTTGGGTTCCTTAGACTTTGCCATTATTACTGCTGCCTGTTACCTTTCTTGAAATTCCTGCGGAAAGGACGTCTGTAACCGCCTTCGCCCGAATAGCTCCTGTTCTGGCCGCCCACGTTCTGATGGCGCACCACATAGTCGAGGTTGAGTCCGGGACGGGTGAAATTGGCATCGGAGGAAATGCGCGAAAGCTCTATTCCCTCGGGCACCTTGATCCTGTAGTCCGAAAGCTTCTCTATGTCCTTGAATATGGTCTCGTCAGCAACGCTGTCCTTGTTCCAGATAAGGTACTGCTGACGCATGTAGATAGCCAGGGAACGCAGCATGGCAGTCTTCTTCTCGCCATCGCGAAGACCGGCTATAAGGTCTATGATGCTCTCTATGTTGCGGCCGTAATGGGTCGCCTTGATACGGCTTTTCTTGAGCGGAATCACGTTCGGACGGGTCTGCAGATGCTCGGGCTCGGGTGCAGGATAAGGCGAATCCACGTCCAGGTCATATCCCGCCATCACGTAGAGATGGTCCCAGAGCCTCTGCTCCCAATTCTCCTCGATATGCACCTGGGGATTCAATATCTCCATAACCTTCACTATGGCCCGGGCCTGTCCCGTGCGCTCTCCCCTGTCGGAGACGGCCTTCATCCTCTCCACCATCTTCAGCACGTTCCTGCCGTATTCAGGCATTTTCAGCCTCTGCCTCTCCGTATTGTAATCCAATACCTTGTCGTTCCTTATTTCCATAAAAAATAAATATATACGTAATCGCGTTCCCCTTTGGCAATGCCCCCCGAAAGTGGCATCTGCAAGTTACGAAACTATCGCGCGGAGGGGAAATCATCCGCATTTGCAAAGATAGGAAAAAGAGCCGACATATCAAATCCCGCAGGCGAGATTGTTATGCTCATTTGCTCTTGGGATACACTATCCTGCCGTGGTAAAGTTCTGTAAGATAGGACTTGAGGGTGGCTTTCACCGTCTCCAGGTCCTTCATTGATATCTCGGCGTCCTTCAGCTGCCCGTCCCTTATCTTGGCCGCCACCATGTCCTCGACGAAAGCGTCGAAAGTCTCCTGAGAGTTGTTCTTCAGGGTACGGGACGCTGCCTCTATGCTGTCGCAGAGCATGACTATCACCTGCTCGGTGGTACGGGGATTGGGACCGGGATACTGGAATTCGCCTCCCCTTGCAGGGTCTCCCCCGTCGTTTATGAACTTGCTGTAGAAATAGCCCGTCCTGGAAGTGCCGTGATGGGTCATTATGAAATCCGTTATCACCGAAGGCAGGCCGTTCTTCTGGGCAAGCGCCTTTCCGTCAGTCACATGGCGTATTATGAAACGGGCGCTCTCCTCGGGCGAAAGGCCCTCGTGATACTTCGAGCCCATTGTATCGTTCTCTATGAAGCACAGCGGGTTGGTCATCTTGCCTATGTCATGATACAGGGCTCCGGCCCTAACCAGCAGCACGTCCGCCCCTATGCTTCCGGCCACCTTGTCGGCCATGTTCATCACCTGCAGGCAGTGCTGCATGGTGCCCGGGGCCTTCTGCGAGAGCTCCACGAGCAGCTTGTTGTTGGTATCGGCCAGTTCTATGAGCTTGGAGTTGGACACCAGGTTGAACACCCTCTCGAACAGGTAGATAAGAGGATAACCGGCCACTGAAAGCAGCGAACCTATGAACAGGAATACTATCTTGCGGAGGTCCGTGACCCCGCTAAGGTCGTTGATAAGGTGGAAGGCCAGGAAGGTGACCAGCAGCGAGGCGAAGGCTATCATGGCCGTCACGAACTGCTTCCATCCCCTGTGGAAATACTTGAAAACGTACATGGTGACAACTCCGGCCACAAGGTACATCAGGAAAAGCTCCGCGCCGTTATGAGCGAAAATCAGCAGCGGCAGCAGGGAGACTATATAAACCGGCAGCACCACTTTCTTCTTGAAAAAAGCCAGCAGGTAGAGGGCGGACAGGGAGAAGGGCACCATGTACAGCAAGCGCGAATTGAGGTTGTCCACCAGGAAGGCGACGACAGCCATCAGAGCCACTATGAACAGAATGTAGGAAAAGCGGTTGAAGTCGCTGAAAATCAAAGGGTTAGTGGAATATACCGAAAAGAAGAGCACCAGCACCAGAAGCAGGGCCAGAATGGCATTGCCCAGCCACAGGAAAATGCGGGGACCGCTGTAGCCCACGCTGTTCTCGTATTCCGTCTTGTACGAATCCAGGAGCTGCTGGATTTCTGCGGTGACAATCTCGCCCTTGGCCACTATCTGCTGCCCCGAACTGACATAGCCAAGGGTAGGAGAAATGAAATTGGCCGACTCGGCATGCACGAGGTTCGTCGTCTCCTTGTCGTATATAAGATTTGGCCTGAGCAGCTCATACACACCGTTTTCCGTAAATACGGAATCCACCTTCACGCCCGGGAATTCCTTCTGCGCGTCGCCCAGCAGCTTGGTACGGGCGGTAGCCACGGTATAGCAGTTGCCGGCAGGCTGGCGGGCAGCCCTCTTGTCCCTCTGGACGAAAATCACATCGTCCCCGGACACGTCGGCGGCATCTATGACACCCTTTGAGTATATGCCCGTCATGGAAGAAGCCACCCTCTGCTTGAGGCTCGAATAACGGCCCAGATTGAGGGACTCGGCGGAGCGTATGACATCCTGGGCCACGGACTCGCTGTAGCGGTAATAGCGCACGACAGAGGAGCCGGCGGCATCCCTTTCGGCCTGCAGCTGCTCTTCGGTCTTGAGGACGGGAAAGTCGAACTGGGCCACAAGGGTCTCGTAAGCCCAGGGCGAACCCTTGCGGTAGTCGTAGTTGAACTTGCCGCTGCGGGGCATCACAAGCAGGAGCACCACAAACAGAACGGCGAGCGCCCAATAAATCCGGCTTTGGCGGGGCAATGAGGATGAACTGTTCATATCACTTGAAAGGGCTGTCTTTTTCCTTGGCTATATAACTGTAAGTCAGGCGGTCCGTCACTCCGGGGAAAAGGTTGTGGGCAAGCACGGCGGCCTTTCCAAGGCCGGTGAGGACCATGCTGTCCGAGCGCTTGCGAAGGCCCTTGGCGAGATAGCGGACGCACTCCTCGGCGCTCATCAGCTTGTCCTCGTCCAGAGGAGTCTCCCCCTGGGCCGAACCGTCGGCGGTCAGAGCGGCGTTGCGCACGTTAGAAGCCGTGTATCCGGGAGCGAACACCATCACGTGCAGGCCGTCCTTGAGATGCTCTATCCTGAGGGTGTCGAGGAAGCCGCGCACGGCGAACTTGGAGGCGCTGTAGCCGCTGCGGGCGGGAAGGGCTGAGTATCCCGCAATGGAAATCACGCCCACCACGGAGCCCTTGGACTGAAGCAGCCACGGCAGGGCATACTTGGTGCAATATACCGTGCCCCAGAAATTTACGTCCATAAGAGTACGCAGCACATCAAGGTCCAGGTCCTTGAACATAGCCCTCATGGAAAGGCCGGCGTTGTTGACCAGAATATCTATCCGGCCCCATTTGAGAACCGTTTCCTGCATCAGGCGGCGGCAGTCTTCCTCCTTGGAAACATCGGCCCTCAGGCAAATCACTTCGGAGCCCATGGAAGCGGCCTCCTGCTTCATCTTGTCAAGCGAACGGGCGGCCATTGCGACCTTGGCTCCATAAGAGGCGAAAAGCCTTGCCGCAGCAAGGCCTATGCCGGAGGATGCTCCGGTGACTATTATCACCTTATCCCGGAAGAAAGAGTCCATGAGCTATGCGTCTATGTTGGCGTAATGGGCGTTCTCTTCAATAAACTGGCGGCGGGGCGGCACGTCCTCTCCCATAAGCATGGAGAAGGTCCTTTCGGCCTCGGCGGCGTTGTCTATGGTAATCTGGCGCAGACGGCGGCGGGAAGGGTCCATGGTGGTGTCCCAGAGCTGCTGGTCGGACATTTCACCAAGACCTTTGTAGCGCTGCACGCTGACACCCTTCTCGGAACCCTTGCCCAGGCGCTCTATGGCCTCGGCACGCTGGGGCTCGGTCCAGCAATACACCTCTTCCTTGCCCTTCCAGACCTTGTACAGAGGAGGAGTGGCCAGATACACGTAGCCGTTCTTGAT
Source organism: Bacteroidales bacterium (assembly GCA_017479265.1). Lineage (GTDB taxonomy): Bacteria > Bacteroidota > Bacteroidia > Bacteroidales > UBA932 > Cryptobacteroides. The sequence continues at coordinate 53,548 of JAFVCK010000014.1, forward strand.
AAGGTCGAGCATGTAGCGGAAAAAGAATGTAAGTATAAGGGTGGCGATATGGCTTCCGTCCACATCGGCATCGGTCATTATTATCACCTTGTGGTAGCGCAGGCGGCTCAGGTCCATCTTCTTCTCCCCTGTCTCGTCTTCCTGCGCCACGGAAACTCCGAGGGCGGTGTAGATGTTGCGCACTTCCTGGCTCTCGAAGGCCCTGTCTCCGGCGGCTTTCTCCACGTTCAGGATCTTGCCCCTCAGAGGAAGTATGGCCTGGGTCCTGCGGTCGCGGCCCTGCTTTGCGGTACCGCCTGCGGAATCACCCTCCACGAGGAAGAGCTCGCACTGCTCGGGGTCCCTCTCGGAACAGTCGGCCAGCTTGCCGGGCATTCCGGCTCCGGACATGACTGTCTTTCTCTGGACCAGTTCGCGAGCCTTGCGTGCGGCTGCACGTGCGGTCGCGGCCAGGACTATCTTCTCGATTATGGTCTTCCCGGCCTTTGGATTCTCCTCAAGGTACATGTCCATGGCGGCCGCGGTGGCCTGGGACACGGCCGAAGTCACCTCGCTGTTGCCCAGCTTGGTCTTGGTCTGCCCCTCGAACTGGGGCTCTGCTACCTTTACGGAAATGACGGCGGTGAGGCCCTCGCGGAAATCCTCGGGAGCGAGGTCCACCTTGAGCTTGGCCAGAAGGTTGTTCTTCTCGGCATAGTTCTTCAGGGAACGGGAAAGGCCCATCTTGAAGCCCTGGAGGTGGGTACCGCCTTCAATGGTGTTGATATTGTTGACGTAGGAATAAATCTTCTCGCTGTAGCCTGTATTGTACTGCAGGGCTATGTCTATGGGGATTATCTTGTCCGCGTTCACGCACACGGGCTCGGGAATGAGCTCCTCCGCCCCGGCGTCAAGGTACTTTATGAACTCCTTGAGGCCGTCCTCTGAATAGAACACGTCGCTGCGATATACCTGACGGCCGGTAGCTTTGGTCTCGCCGCTCTCGTCGGTTACGAACTCATCCACGAGGCTGCGGGTATCGGTGAGCCTGATATGTATGCCCTTGTTCAGGTACGACAGCTCGCGAAGACGCGCGGCCAGGGTGTCATACTTGTACACTATGGTCTGGGTGAAAATGGTGGCATCCGGATGGAAGGTGATGGTAGTACCCGTATCCTCGCAGGTGCCCACTACCTCTACGGGAGTGATGGGCTTGCCCTTGGAATACTTCTGCACGAACACCTGGCCCTCGCGGTGTACCTCGGCCACAAGCAAATCCGAAAGGGCGTTCACGCAGGATACGCCCACTCCGTGCAGACCGCCGGAGACCTTGTAGTTGGACTTGCTGAACTTGCCGCCGGCATGGAGCACGGTCAGCACGACCTCCAGGGCGGAGCGGTGCTCCTTGGGATGCATGCCAGTAGGAATGCCTCGGCCGTTGTCGGTAACCTTTATGGAATTGTCTTCGAGTATGGTAACGTCTATGTCTGTGCAGAATCCGGCCATAGCCTCGTCGATACTGTTGTCAACCACCTCATACACAAGATGATGGAGACCCCTCTCGCCTATATCGCCTATATACATGGAAGGTCTCTTCCTCACTGCCTCGAGGCCTTCGAGAACCTGGATACTGCTGGCGGAATACTGTTCTTCCGCTTGTTTGATCTGCTCGTTATCTGTCATTTCAGTCTAAGAAGTTGTTTTGAAAGTTTTTCTTTTCAAAAGCCCTCGCGAGGGCTACCCATAAAACATACAAAATTACAAAAAAATAGTCGGAAATACAAGGTTTCCGACTATGTAAATGTTAAAAAATAACCTGCATCACTTGAACACGTAGCCACCCTCGGCTCGTAAGAGGGAGGGGCCCGCCGCTTTGCGGTGTGAGGGGCCGAACGGAGTGAGGCGGTTCATAGTGATGCAGGTTATTTTTTTAATGTTCCTATATAAAAAACAAAAAGTGACGCTCTTACAGGAGGAACACCAGTCCCAGAGTAAAGTTGATACCTGAGGAGGTGTACATGGGCGTACGCTGTATGGTCATGTTGAGCAGGTTGCCGGCCGAGGCCCAGATGCTGAAATGCCTGTTGATTACGTATTCGCCGCTGAGTCCGAGGTCCACCCATCCGGGTATCCTGGCCTCCACGGGGTTGTAGGCGGTGCCGGGCATGGGAGTGAGATATCCCCTGCGGGCGGAAGCCATTTCCACGTACAGGCCGCCTATTATGCGGTCGTTCCAGTTGTAGCGGCCGCGGACCATGCCGGTGAAGGGAGCGCCTCCGAAACCGGGCTTTTCATTCTTGAGAAGATTGTTCCACCTGTAGGAGAGCCTGGCCTCCACGAGGAAGGGCTTTGCATCATAGACTCCGTTGAAATCCACGAAGGCCTCGTTGTAGGAGTATTTGGTGAAGTCCCTGGCATCGGCGCCGTCCGAGTCCTGATATGTCCAGATCACTCCGGGCACAAGGTCGCGGGGTACGCTTCCTGTCCCCAGACCGGAGAAGAAAACGGTCTGCACCATCTGGTTCTTTACCATGCGCCAGCCTCCGGAGAGGTCGTAGCGGAACTTGGGAGTGATGTTGCCCCTGAATCCAAGGCGGGCGTTGACCCTTTCCGTGGTCAGGTCGCTGAAAGGACCGTAGCCGCGGCCGTAGTCGGCATGGAAGAAATGGTTCGCGTCCTTGAGGGAGGAATAGTCGTTGAGGCTGTCGCCGCCGGTGACGGATGCATATACGTCAAGCCAGTCGGGCACCACGGCTACGTCGGCATGGACTGCAGGATAGACCAGCTGTCCC
>JAFVCK010000015.1 GCA_017479265.1 Bacteroidales bacterium
ACTGAAACCAACAACGGCGCTCTTTCGGCCCTTATGGCTCTTCTGAACTCTATGTCGCAGACTTGTATACATCTAAAACTTTACTTTGTCGGCCCCGGCTTTCGCCCAGCGATGGTCACCGCCGGTTTGGAATACTTACTTTTTAAAGTGGACTCAATTCTTGCAAAGATAACAATTTGGAGCGAAAAAACCATCCTGTTGCCGGCGTTTTTTACAAAAAAAAGACCGATTCTTCATCGAACCGGTCCTCTGGTGAGGCTTAGCAGATTTGAACTGCTGACCTCTTGCCTGTCAAGCAAGCGCTCTGAACCAACTGAGCTAAAGCCTCGGATTGGGAATGCAAAGTTACTCAACTTTTTTGGAAAAGCAAAAAAATCCCGAAAAAATTCACTACCTTTACGAAAATTTAAACATGAGCACCATGAGAAGTTTTATGATTTCCGCTGTTGCCGTGGCGGCATTGATGATGCCCCTTTCGTGCAAGCAGGCAGACAACACATTGACATCCAAAGAGAAAGCAGAAGGCTGGGAACTGCTCTTCGACGGCAAGACCCTTGACGGCTGGCGCGACTTCGCAGGAACGCAGCTGACCGGCCCCTGGGTGGTCGAGAACGGCACCATTCGCGCCGAGGGCGAAGGTTCGGATGCGAGCGGCTACATCGTTACCGACAAGGAGTACGCCAATTTCGACCTCGTATGGGACTGGAAGATATCCCGAGGAGGCAATTCCGGCATGCTTTATCATGTCGTTGAGAACCGCGCATTCCCCGTTCCTTATGTCACCGGTCCCGAGTACCAGCTCATAGACGACGAGAACTGGGAGGAGGTCAACGGTTTCGCCCTGGAGGATTGGCAGCGCTGCGCCGTGGACTACGCCATGTACGTCCCCGATTTTGCAAAGCGCAAGCTCAAGCCCGCCGGTGAATGGAACACCTCCCGCATCATCTTCGACAACGGCCACGTGACATATTTCCTGAACGGCGAGGTCACCGTCGAGTTCGATGCATGGAGTCCCGACTGGTATGCCCGCAAGGATTCCGGCAAGTGGGAGAACGCTCCGGAGTACGGCATGTCCCCCAGCGGACATATATGCCTTCAGGACCACGGCTATCCCGCATGGTTCAAGAACATAAAGATAAGGGAACTGCCCGTGAAGCCCGTGGAAAAGGACCTTTTCAACGGAAAGGACCTCACCGGATGGATTGTTTACGGTACCGACCCCTGGTATGTGGATAACGGCGAACTTGTCTGCGAGAGCGGCGAGGACAACACCTACGGATACTTCGCTACCGAGGATTACTACGACAATTTCGACCTTACGCTGGAATTCAAGCAGGAAGCCAACGGCAATTCCGGAGTCTTCTTCCGTTCATTCGTGGAGCGTCCCGTCACCGTCAACGGCTGGCAGGTAGAGGTGGCCCCCAAGGGCAATGACACCGCAGGCATCTACGAATCCTACGGCCGCGGCTGGTTGGTCCAGATACCCGACGAGAAGGAAGAAATCCTAAGGGAAGGGGAGTGGAATACCATGCGTATCCTGGCCGAAGGACCGAGGGTGCGTACCTGGCTCAACGGCGAGCCCATGGTGGACATCACCGACGAGGCAGTCGGACGCGGACATGGCAGGATAGCCCTCCAGATACATGACGGCGGCGGCATAAAGGTCCGCTGGAGAAACCTCCACATAAAGACCCTGTAGAGCGTCCGATGAACCCCATAATCGAAAAATGACCGGCATTTCTGTCGGTCATTTTAGTGCACCCTTAGGGATTCGAACCCTAGACCCACTGATTAAGAGTCAGTTGCTCTACCAGCTGAGCTAAGGGTGCAGAGCGATATTTCCTTGGTGACCCGTTCGGGGCTCGAACCCGAGACCCCCACATTAAAAGTGTGATGCTCTACCAACTGAGCTAACGAGTCCTCCGTTCTTCCCAACCGGATTTCCAAATCGGGATTGCAAAGGTATATACTTTATTTGAATTCTCCAAGGATTTTTGCTAAAAATTTCAAAAAATTACATCTGAGAGTACTCCCTGACCTGTTGCCCATGGTCCAGGGCACAGACCAGAATCCGTCCATCCGCGGCCGCAACTATATAGTTTTGAAGTCCTTGCACCACCACCGTCAGATTGTCTGAGGCTTCTACCACGCAGCCTTTGCAGTCATGCAGCCTCACTCCCGCTCCTACGACGGAATTGCCATCCCCGTCGGAAGGAATGTACTGCCTTAGCGAATCCCAGGTGCCGAGGTCGCTCCAGCTCAGGTCCGTTGCTATTACATATATGGAGTCGGACTTCTCCATTACCGCGTAGTCAATGGATATCTTCTCGCACTTGGGGAAGAGCCTTGAAAGGGCTTCTGGCTCGTCCTTGCCGTAGAGGCTGGGGGCGAGTTCGTCCATCACGGAGGCTATCCCCGGAGCATGGAGTCGTATCTGCTGCACGGCTGTCTCTACACTCCAGACGAAGATTCCCGCGTTCCAGAAATAGTTGCCCTCGCGAAGGTACTCCGTAGCGGTAGCCAAATCCGGCTTCTCCCGGAAAGAATTGACTTTCACCACTTTGTCCTTCTCAATGGAAGATGCGCAGATATAGCCGTAGCCTGTCTTTGGCTCGGTAGGCGCTATGCCCAGGGTGACTATGCTTCCCGTGCCGGTGACGGCCTGAAGTGCGGTCCGGATGCAGCGGGCGAACTTTTCACCCTCCAGCACGATGGCATCCGATGGGGTCACCACCACGTTGGCGTCGGGATATTTCTGCCGTATTTTCCAGCAGGCGTATGCTATGCAAGGGGCCGTGTTGCGTCCTTCGGGCTCAAGGAGTATGCGCTCCCCGGGAAGGAAGGGCAGCTGCTCGCGGACTATGGATTCGTAATCTGCTCCGGTGACGACCCAAAAGTCTTCGCTAAGGCTGCTGAAACGCTCCACGGTGAGCTGCAGAAGGCTTTTCCCCATGCCCAGAAGGTCCAGGAACTGCTTTGGCCTGCCTGGCGTGCTGAGGGGCCAGAGCCGGCTGCCGGAACCTCCTGCCATTATCACTATATGAGTACTCATTTTAAAACAGCTTCTTATTCTTGTCTAACCGGTGCAAAAATAAGAAACTTTCCGTATCTTTGCAATGATATGGAGCAGATATGGGACCCGCTAAGGAAGAAAAATGTGGCCCTCACCCCTGAAGAAAGGGTGAGGCAATGGTTCATCGGCCTGCTTGAGCGGGAGTGCGGAGTTCCCATGCACAAGATGTCTTCCGAGGTCTATATGAAGTTCGGCGACAAGCCCCTCAGGGCCGATATCGTGGTCTGGGGGCGCACGCACAGTCCTCTTGTCGTGGTGGAATGCAAGAGGCCCGACTTCACACTGGACTCCGAGGTCCTGGAGCAGGCCCTTAAGTACAACATGATGCTCGGGGCTCCATATATAGCGATAACGAACGGACATTCCACCTACATTGTACGCCGGCAGGGGGAGAAGAGCGAGTGGCTCACCTCTTTGCCGCAATACTCACAGATATGCCAACAATAACTCAGGGGTTTCTTGACGACCCGGTATTCGAAATAGTGTCCCATGTAGCTGAAGAGATGGGGGTAAGAGCCTTTGTCATAGGAGGTTATGTAAGGGACTGCTTCCTTGGCGTCAAGTCCAAGGACATAGATATAGTGGTGGAGGGCAGCGGCATAGAACTTGCCGGGGCCGTGGCCGCTTGGGTGCGCAGGAATGAAAATCATGCCTGCAATGTAAGCGTGTTCCAGAATTTCGGCACAGCTATGCTCCGCTACCATGGCACGGAGGTGGAATTCGTAGGGGCCAGGAAGGAGTCCTACAGCCACGATTCGCGCAAGCCCATAGTCGAGAACGGCACCCTGGAAGAGGACCAGATGCGCAGGGATTTTACCATCAATGCCATGGCCTTCAGCCTCCAGAGGTCCGATTTCGGCAACCTGGTGGACCCTTTCGGCGGCATCAGGGACCTCTCCGCGGGCATAATCAGGACCCCTCTGGACCCAGAGGTGACATACAGCGACGACCCCCTGCGCATGTTGCGGGCCATACGCTTTGCTACCAGGCTTTCCACCGACGGCAGGCAGTTCACCATAGTCCCGGAATCCATGTCGGCCATGCTCCGGATGAAGGACAGGATGTCCATACTCTCCAAGGAAAGGATAGTGGAGGAGCTCAACAAGATTCTCCTGACCGCCCATCCTTCCATGGGATTCCGCCTCATGGACGAGGCCGGCCTGCTGGAATATATACTTCCGGACCTTCTGAAACTCAAGGGAGTGGAAACTGTCGAAGGCCGCGCTCACAAGGACAATTTCTCCCATACCCTGCAGGTGGTGGACCATGTCGCCCGGGATGAGATGAAGGCCATAGACGAGGGCAGGCTGTTCAATTACGCCCCCATGGAAGGAGGCGACGGATTCATGAAGCTCCGGCGTACCGAGCCTTATGTGTGGCTGCGCTGGGCGGCCCTGCTGCATGACATAGGAAAGCCCGCCTGCAAGCGCTATGACCCCGAGGCAGGATGGACCTTCCACGGACACAACGTGACCGGAGCCCGCATGGTGCCCAGGATTTTCCAGGCCCTGAAGATGCCCCTCAACGAGAAAATGAAATACGTGCAGAAACTCGTGGACCTGCATCACCGCCCGGTATCACTTGTGGATGAGGAGGTTACGGATTCCGCAGTGAGGCGTCTTCTCTTTGATGCCGGCAACGAGATAGACGACCTCATGCTGCTTTGCAATGCCGACATCACTTCCAAGAACCCCGCGAAGGTGGCCAGGCTGAAGCAGAATTTCGTACTTGTGCAGCGCAAGCTCGAATAGGTGGAGGCCAAGGATGCCATACGCAACATGAAAAATCCCATAACAGGGGAGTATGTCATGAAGGTTTACGGCATTCCGCCATGCAACCTGATAGGCAATATAAAGGAGTATATAAAGAACGCGATTCTGGACGGGGTCATAGGCAACAATTTCGAGCAGGCTGATGCCCTGATGAGGGAATATGCCCCGACCCTGGGATTGAAAGCGGTTGACGGTGAATGACATAGACAAATATCTGGAATATGTTTCCTCGGTCAGGAGGTATTCTCCAAGGACCGTGGAAATATACCGTGCCGCCCTGGAGCGCTTCATGGAGTATTCCGGCGGAGAGGATGTGCCCTCGGCGCTTTCCCCCTCGTCCGTCAGGAACTACGAAGTCCACCTGCTGGACGAATGCGGGGAGTCTCCGCGCACCGTCAACCTGCACCTTTCCGTGCTCAGCGGTTTTTCCAGGTATATGCTCAGGGAAGGACGCATACTGACCAATCCCGTCAGGCTTGTCAAGAGGCCCAGGACTCCGAAGCGGCTTCCGCAGGTGTTCCGCAAGGACGACCTCGAAAGATATTTTGAGGACACCGCCGCCGATGCTTCCGCAGATACGCTGGACCTGGTGGCTGGCGGCGACAAACTCTCTATGGAGCTTTGGGAGAGAAGGCGCGACAGGCTGATAATCAGGACTTTATATGATACGGGGCTTCGCCGTAGCGAACTTATAGGCCTTAAGAGAATGTCCCTCGACTTCTCCCGCCGCAGCCTAAGGGTCAAGGGAAAGGGAGGAAAAATGCGAGAAATTCCGCTGACATCTTCGCTTTGTGAAGAAATTTCACTATATTTGAAAGCGACTTTCAGGACAGGCCTTGTCATAGAAGACGGCGACCCCCTGTTTGTCACGGCCAAGGGAGGGCCCCTGTATCCGGTCGCGGTGGATAGGATAGTGAAGAGCCAGACAGGCGGTGCAGGCGTTACGGGCAAGCGTTCCCCGCACGTGCTGAGGCACACCATAGCCACCGGCCTGCTTGACGAAGGCGCCGACCTGAATTCCATAAAGGAGTTCCTCGGACACTCTTCCCTGGCCGCCACGCAGGTTTATACGCACAATTCGCCCGAGAAGCTGAAGGCGGTTTATGCAAAGGCCCACCCCAGGGCTGAAAAGGAATAGAATTTGAAAGAAAAGATGCGGCCCAAGGCCGTAACGTGTATTAACATAAATTGGAGGAAGCAACATGGAAATCAGAATCCAATCCTTGAAGTTCGATGCAGACCAGAAACTGCTCGATTTCGTAGAGAAGAAGGTATCCAAGATCGAGAGGTTCGACGACACCATCATCGATGTCGAAGTTTCCCTTTCCCTCATGGAAAAGCCTGACAACAAGAGTGTTAAGATTCAGGCCCGCGTGCCCGGCGAGACCCTCGTAATCGAGAGGAGCTCCCGTACGTTCGAGGAGGCTGTCAACGAAGCTGTCGATGCAATGAAAGAAAAGATTGTTCGCAGCAAGGAGAAACGTTACGACGCATAAGTTCATCTGTGGCGGTCCTTCAGGGGCCGCCTTTTTGGATTAAGAAGAGTGTTTATGAAAAAAATTCCATATATATTCATTTGCAGCGCCATGGCGCTGACAGTCCTTTCATGCGGAAGCCGCAACGAGGATATTCCCGTGTATCTTGACAAGACCAAGGACATAGAGGCCAGGGTGCAGGATGCCCTTTCCCGCATGACCACTGAAGAAAAGGTTGCCATACTCCATGCCCAGTCCAAGTTCTCTTCCGCAGGCGTGCCCAGGCTCGGCATTCCCGAGGTGTGGTGTACGGACGGTCCCCACGGAATCAGGCCCGAGGTGCTGTGGGACGAGTGGGACCAGGCCGGATGGACAAACGACTCCTGCACGGCTTTCCCCGCCCTTTCCTGCCTTGCCGCTACCTGGGACAGGGAGATGTCCCTGCTCTACGGCCGTTGCATTGGCGAGGAAGCCCGCTACCGCAAGAAGGATGTACTGCTCGGCCCCGGAGTCAATATCTGCAGGACCCCGCTGAACGGACGCAACTTCGAATATATGGGAGAAGACCCTTATCTGGCCGGAGAAATGGTGGTTCCTTACGTCAAAGGCGTGCAGGAGAACAATGTCGCCGCCTGCGTCAAGCATTTCGCAGTGAACAACCAGGAGACCCTCCGTACCGGCACCAATTCCAACGTGGACGACAGGACCCTGTACGAGATATACCTTCCGGCATTCAAGGCCGCCGTCCAGAAGGGCGGAGCCTGGGCCATAATGGGCTCGTACAACCTCTACAACGGGCAGTTCAACTGTCATAACAAGAAACTGCTGCAGGATATTCTCAAGGGCGAATGGGGCTTTGACGGCGTAGTGGTCAGCGACTGGGGCGGAGCCCGTGATGACGACGAGGCTGCCGCATACGGCCTCGACATGGAATACGGCACCTGGACCAACGGCCTTACCGGCGCGGCCAGCGACGGCTACAGCAACTATCACCTGGCCCGTCCGTACCTGGAAAGGCTCCGTGACGGCAGGGCTGGCGAGGAAGGTCTCAATGACAAGGCTTCGAGGGTGCTGAGGCTGATATTCCGCACCAACATGAACGCCGAGACCAAATGGGGCCGCTTCACATGCCCCGAGCATTATCAGGCCGCCAGGGACATAGCAGCCGCCGGCACCGTTCTGCTCAAGAACGAAGGTGCGCTGCCCCTGCGCGTCCCGCAGGGAGGCAAGATAGCCGTTATAGGCGAGAACGCAGTCAAGAAAATGGTGGTCGGAGGAGGCAGTTCCAACCTCAAGACCCGTTACGAAATCAACCCTCTGGAGGCCCTGGAAGAGGCTTTCGCAGGCAAGGCCGGCGTCGTCTGGGAGAGAGGATACGTGGGTGACATTTCCACTTCCTACAATCTTGTCGATACGGGTCAGGACCTCAGCGACGACCGCAGCCCTGAGACACTCATAGCCGACGCGGTTGCCGTGGCAAGGGACGCTGACTGCGTTATTTTCATAGGAGGACTCAACAAGAGTTCCGGACAGGACAACGAAGGCACTGACAGGAAGAGCCTGGAAATGCCTTATGCACAGCAGGATGTAATCGAGGCCCTCGCCGCCGTGACTCCCAAGCTGATAGTGGTCAACATTTCGGGTTCCCCCGTTTCCATGCCATGGGCCGGCAAGGCCGATGCCATAGTGCAGGGCTGGTACGGAGGCACGGAGTCCGGGCATGCCCTGGTGGATGTGCTGACAGGTGCCGTGAATCCTTCCGGCAAGCTGCCTTTCACCATTCCTTGCTCCCTGGAGGACATTCCTCTCAAGACTGCCCGCCAGTATCCCGGCATCCGCGAAGAGGGCAAGCAGTACATGCAGGAGTATTACGACGAGGGCGTGTTCATAGGATACCGCTGGTATGACACCAAGGGCCCCGGGCCGCAGTTCGCATTCGGCCACGGCCTGAGTTATACTACCTTCGAAATAGCCCCCGTGAAGGCTTCCGGACGTGATTTCGCTGTCAAGGTGACCAATACCGGTGAGCGCGAGGGTGCCGAAGTAGTGCAGATGTACATAGCTCCTGCGGAGTGCCCGGTGGAGCGCCCCGCGAAGGAACTCAAGGGCTTCGAGAAGGTGCGTCTCGCTCCCGGCGAAAGCCGCACCGTCCACTTCAAGGTATCCGACGAGGACCTTGCATATTTTGATGCCGACAAGCATTGCTGGGTAGCATACAAGGGTGATTATCAAGTGCTTGTGGGAGTTTCCTCGGATGATGTCCGGGCCAGTTTCCCCCTGTCGCTTTCCAAGACCGTAGAGATATAGCATGGCGAAACAGATCGTAGATGCAGCAGCCCAGGCAAGGGCCGTGATGGAAGATATCCGAAGGGGTGTCTTCTCTCCGGTATATCTGCTTATGGGAGATGAGCCTTACTATCCCGACCTTGTCTGCCAGGCGATTATCGACAATGCCCTTACGGAGGACGAGAGGGATTTCAACCAGACTGTGTACTACGGATTGGATACGGATGCCGGGACGGTAGCGTCCGAGGCGCGTAGTTATCCCATGATGGCCGAACGCCGCCTGGTGGTGCTGAAGGAAGCCCAGAACATGAAATCCCTGGAGGAACTCTCGGTGTACTGCGAGGAGCCCATGGATTCCACCGTGCTGGTAATCCTCATGCACGGGGCCTCGGCGGACAAGCGCAAGTCCCTCTACAAGAATGTCAAGAAGGTGGGCACCGTGCTGGAGTCTCCTGCCATAAGGGACTATGAGATAGAGCGTTGGATAGTTTCTTATTTCAGAGGCAGGGGATTGGATATAGCCCCCGATGCCGCCGCTCTTTTCGGAGAATACGCCGGCACAGACCTTGGCCGTATCGCAGTGGAGACGGACAAACTGCTCAAGAGCCTGCCCGAAGGGACAGTCTCCGTATCGGCCTCAGACATAGAGAAGAACGTGGGGGTGAGCCGTCAGTTCAGCATTTTCGAACTGACAAGGGAGCTTTCCTCTCGTAACAAAGCCAAGGCCCTCCGGATAGCCGCCAACATAGGTTCCGCTCCTAAATTTGCCATGCCCATGGCCGTCAGCGCCCTGTACAACCATTTTTACAGGATACTGAAATATCAGGCCCTGCTGATGCGGAATCCCCGTCCTTCGGGCGAGGAAAAGGCGGCGGTGCTGGGCGTGAGCCCGTATTTTTTCAAGGAATACGACATGGCGGTGCGTCAGTATCCCCTTCGCAAATGCATGTGGGTGATGTCCCTTCTGGAGGAATACGACTACAAGGGCAAGGGCGGAGATGCGGGGGAGGCCAAGCCGGAGGAACTGTTGCTTGAACTGGTATCGAAAATTTTAAACTAATTATTGTAAATCAATAAATATTTGTTATTTTTGTTGAAAATATCACAAATATGGGAATAATACAATGCAATGACATCTGCAAGTCTTTCGGACCCAAGGTCGCGCTGGACCATGTGAGCCTGGACATTCCGAAGGGGCAGATATTCGGCCTTCTGGGTCCTAACGGAGCCGGCAAGACCACACTTATCCGTATAATAAACCGCATCACCATACCCAATTCCGGTACGGTGCTCTTCGACGGCAGGCCCATCACCCAGTCCGACGTGGAAAAGATAGGCTACCTGCCCGAGGAAAGGGGACTGTACAGGAAGATGGAAGTAGGGGACCAGGCCATGTACCTTGCCCAGCTCAAGGGCATGTCCATGAAGGACGCCCAGGCCGAGCTCAAGAAGTGGTTTATCCGTTTCGGCATACAGGACTGGTGGAAAAAGAAGGTGGAGGAACTATCCAAGGGCATGGCCCAGAAGGTCCAGTTCATCACCACTGTCGTCCACAGGCCTTCCCTGATGATACTTGACGAGCCCTTCTCTGGCTTCGACCCTGTCAATGCCGAGCTTATCCGCAAGGAGATACTCCGTCTCAAGGACGAAGGGGCTACCATAATACTCTCGACCCACAATATGGAGTCGGTCGAAGAGCTCTGCGACGAGATAGCCCTTATCAACAAGTCAAGGCTCGTGATTTCCGGCGGAGTGGACGAGATACGCCATAAGTACGGCAACAACAACATCGAGCTCGTATATACCGGCGAAACTGCCCTGGAGGCCGCTCCGGGGGTGTTTACCGTGCTTTCCGACCAGAACAACGCCGGCCGGCATACGGCGGTCCTGTCCCTTGGAGACGGAGTTACTCCCAACGAGGCCCTTGCCTCCGTGCTCGGACAGAGCGTGGCAGTCAATTCTTTCAAGGAACTGATTCCCAGAATGAACGACATATTCATCAAACTTGTGACGGAGGAATAGGATATGAATTTCAGGATAATCAAAACCGTTATCGGAAGGGAATACACCACCCGTGTCAAAAAGAAATCCTTCCTGCTTACCACCTTCCTCGTCCCTGTGCTTATAGCTGCAGTGGCAATTGTAATGGGCCTGATAATGGCAAAGACAGAGGACAGGGCCCAGAATGTGGCGGTCATAGACCAGTCCGGCATTTCCTTCCCCTTCCTTGTCAGCGGGGACGTGTATCAGTTCACAGACAGGAGCGGAGAGGACCCGGAGGCCCTCAAGGGAACTCTCGAGGAGGACGGCTACAGTTCTCTCGTGCTGATTTCCCCTCTTGACAGCGTGGACAAGACAGTCAGCGTGCAGATTTATTCTCCCAAGCCTGCCGGAGTGGAATTCTCCTCCGCTGTCGCTCGCATGGTGGAAGATGCCGTAGAGGATTACAGGATAGGTACTTACGAGATAGACAATCTCGCCCAGATCATGAAGGACGTGAAGTCCGACGTGAAGGTGACAGAATATACCCTGGATGCCGAAGGCAACGAGACCGTGACAGAATCCGGTGTATATATGGTGCTTTCCATGATACTGGGCCTCATAATTTTCATGTTCATAACCATGTTCTCCGCAATGGTGATGTCCAGCGTCATAGAGGAAAAGGCCAGCAGGGTAGTGGAAGTGCTGATTTCTTCGGCCAAGGCAACGGAACTCATGTTCGGCAAGATTATCGGCGTGGCTCTGGTGGCGCTTACCCAGTTCCTGCTGTGGATAGTGCTTTCAGGCATCATAATAGGTGCCATAGGCGGCGCAGCGGGCCTTGGCTTCCTCAGTGACGGCGACAACGCCCGGCAGGTCATGGAAATGGCCCAGAGCATGGGGGGCGTGAGCCCCGAGCAGATGGAGTCCCTCGGCATCACCGCCGCAGCGGATACTACCGCCGTCGCCGGCCCCGACAACCTTGAAGTGCTGACAAGCACCCTTTCCCATATCCCCTGGGGCACCATGATAATCGCCTTCATCATATACTTCATACTGGGCTATCTGCTGTATGCATCTTTCTTTGCTGCAATAGGTTCTGCAGTCGAGAACGAGGCGGACAGCAGCCAGCTCCAGATACCTCTCACCATACCTCTGATGATAGGTTACATGATACTTTTCATGGCCTTCAGGAATCCGGACAGTTCCGTGGTGGTGTGGGGTTCCATGATACCCTTCACCTCTCCCATAGTGATGCTGGCCAGGATACCTTTCGGAGTGCCGGTATGGCAGCTTATACTGTCCATAGCCCTGCTGCTTGTCACCTTCATAGGCTCGGCCTGGGTGTCGGCCAAGATATACAAGGTCGGCATACTGGTGTTCGGCAAGAAATCTACATTCAAGGACCTTTGGAATTGGCTTAAACAGAAATAGTTATGAAAAGATTTTTAATGTCCATGTTGCTGCTTGCGGCCGTGGTATGCGCTCCCGCCCGCGATTTCAAGTGGCAGAGAATCAAGATGGACGGCTCCCGTACCGGAGTCACCCCGCCCAATGCGGACAATGTTGAGCAGGCTCTTGGCAAGAAGACATTCTTCGGGTATAAGGCCCCCAACGGCAGGCGCTTCTGCTGCGGAGCCACTCCCAAGGTTGCGGAAATACTCATCAATGCCCAGCCCAAGATGGCTGCCGTAAAGGAAGTCATAGCCTATGCTCCCGAAGCCATGGTGCTGCAGGAGCCCGAATCGGCCCTCAGCGACTGGTTCGTGGATGAACTGATGCGTGCCTGCGAGGCCAGGAGCGGCAAGAAGGTTGACCTTGGAATAACCAATTTCGGCGGTGTCCGCGTGGACATGCCCCAGGGCGACGTCCTGATGGATGACATACTCTCGATGTTCCCCTTCAAGAACCATCTTTGCTATGTGGAACTGAAGGGCAAGGAGGTCCGTGCCTTGCTGGAGCAGTTTGCCTCCGTGCGCTGGCAGATAGTGGGCGGAGCCCGCTGCAAGGTAAAGGACGGCAAGCTGGTATCGGCCGAAATAGGCGGAGAACCGCTGGATGACAAGAAGGTATATGGCGTCGCTACCATTTCCTTCCTGCTTGGCGGCGGCGACGACATCTTCGTGGCCAGGAACGCCGTTTCCTTGGAGGAATATACAGACCTCTATATTATCGATGTAATGCTGCCCTATGTGCGCAGTCTTACCGCCGAGGGAAAGAATGTTGAATACAAGACTGACGGACGCATACAATATCTGGATTAAGCGTATGAAAAAGACTATATTGATTGCAGCGCTCGCCCTCTGTGCGGCGGCCTGCTCCCAGAATACCGAAAAGAGGCTTGTCATACTGCATGTTAACGACACCCACAGCCATTTCGAGCCGGTCCGCTCCGGTGATAACGCCGGTCTTGGCGGTACCATAGAAAGGGCGGCCTACATAGACAGCGTCCGCAAGGCTGAAGGCAAGGACAGGGTGCTGCTGCTCCATGCCGGCGATTTCAACCAGGGTACTTCCTATTTCTCTGTAATCGGAGGCATGACTGAAATCGAGACCATCAACGCCATGCAGTACGATGCCGTGACCCTCGGCAACCACGAGTTCGATAACGGAATCGAGGACCTCGCCCAGAGGCTTTCCCACCTTACGGTGCCTGTCGTGTGCGCCAACTACGATTTCTCTTCCTTCGAGCTTGGCAAGTACGTAAAGCCTTATACCATAGTGGAAAGGGGCGGATACAAGATAGGCATTTTCGGAATGCTGACCAACATACTGAACATGGTGGACAGGGCCATTTCAGACCGTATCCCCAAGTACGACGACTTCGAGGTGGCCAACAAATGGGCCGCATACCTCAAGAACGAAGAGCATTGCGACCTTGTCATTTCCCTGAACCACATAGGTTATGAGGATTCCGACCTCACCGACCCCGAGTATGTAGCCGGTACGCGCAACATAGACCTTGTCGTCGGAGGCCATTCCCACACCTTCCTCGAGGAAATGAAATATGCTGAAAACCTTGACGGCCAGAAGGTTCCTATAGTGCAGGACGGTTGCTGGGGCCTGTACATGGGCAGAATCGACATCAAGGACTGATGAAGGCGGTGTCCTTCATAAACGACCTGGTCTGGAGCCCCCCGCTGGTGATACTTCTCATCTTCGCGGGGCTCTGGTTCACGGTACGTACCAGATTTGTGCAGGTGCGGCATTTCCCGGAAATGCTGCGCTCTCTTTTTGCCCGCAAATCTGGTGAAAACAAGGGCATTTCCTCTTTCGAGGCCTTCTGCATGGCGCTCTCCGGGCGCATAGGGACGGGCAACATAGTCGGGGTGGCGACGGCAATCGCTTTCGGAGGCCCCGGGTCCGTATTCTGGATGTGGATAATAGCGTTCTTCGGCGCAGCCACGGCCTTCGTGGAGTCCACCCTGGCGCAGACCTACAAGTTCCATCACAAGACCGTTTCCCGAGGCGGTCCTTTCAGCTATATTGAAGAAGGGCTGCACATGAGGTGGCTGGCCCTGCTGTTCGCCGGATTCTGCATAGTCGGCTACGGCCTCTGCCTTACCACGGTGCAGGCCAACGGCATGTCCTCGGCCCTTGCCAATTCTTTCGGGCTGTCTCCTCTTGCCGGCGGCATCATTCTGGCTGTAGTGCTGGCCCTGGTCATTTTCGGCGGAGTGAAGAGCATTTCCAAGGTGGCTTCCGTAGTGACCCCTTTCATGGCCCTGGGATACATAGTGCTTGCCCTGGTGGTCATAGGTGCCAACCTGGAGGCGGTTCCCTCCGTGTTCAAGATGATATTCACCAATGCCTTCGGGATAAATCCCGTTTGCGGCGGAATCCTCGGCTCCACCATAATTATGGGTGTCAAGAGGGGTATATTCTCAAATGAAGCGGGGCAGGGCGGCGGTGCCATAGTTTCGGCCTCGGCCGATGTCACGCATCCTGTGCGCCAGGGACTTGCGCAGTCTTTTTCCGTGTATGTGGATACCCTTCTGGTGTGTACGGCCACTGCGCTGATGATACTGACCAGCGGCACCT
This sequence comes from Bacteroidales bacterium, assembly GCA_017479265.1. GTDB lineage: Bacteria > Bacteroidota > Bacteroidia > Bacteroidales > UBA932 > Cryptobacteroides. Next base: position 14,628 of record JAFVCK010000015.1, read on the forward strand.
ACAATGTCTTTGACAGCGCCACCGGTGAAATGCTGCTCGCCGGGGCACCGCAGCTTGGCGACAACTATGTCGGCTACACCCAGGCCGCCGTAGATACGGTATTCACGGGCTTCGGCAGCAAATTCGTGGGAATAGCCCTTGTCTTTTTCGTGTTCACCACTATAATGACCTATTATTTCTACTCCGAATCCAGCATTATGTATCTGACCAGGGGAGCGGCGCATCCACGTCTGGAGAAGGCCCTGGTGCTGGTCCTGAGGCTCATGATGATAGGCGCGACCATATTCGGCGCCCTCCGTGAGGCCAACGTCGTGTGGCAGCTTGGAGACATAGGGGTGGGAGTGATGGCCTGGATCAATGTCATTGCCATACTCATCCTGGGCGGCAAGGCATTCTCCGCCCTTCGTGACTACGAGAAGGAAATCTCCGCCAAAAGACGCTAGGCTTGTCCTCCGATATAATCCAGAACTACCTGTACCGCCTGCTCTACGGTGAGTTCGTCCATGTTCAGCATGAGGTGGTAGTTCCTCAGGTCGTAGCGGCTCTTGCCAGTGCAGCGCTGTACGAAGTTCTCGCGCCCTTTGTCCACGACCTCCATGACCTTGGCGGCTTCTTCTTCGGAAAGGTTCTGCTTGTCCATTATATGGCGGAGCCTGGTCTGCTGCGAAGCGCGGATGAAGATGTCCAGCTTGTTGGGATGGTCCTTGATCTGGAAGAACGCCGAGCGGCCTGCAATCACGCAGGAGCCCTTCTTTGGCAGTTCCGAGAGGATTTCCTTTTCGCAGCGGATTATCTCATCGGAAGAGGCGGTGTATGACATGGGCTGGTAGGCCACGAACATGTCAGGCCTCGGGGCGGGGGAGGCGAATGCAAAGAAATCGTCGAACCAGTTCTTCTTCTGTCCCTTTATCCTTTCTATGGTGCCGGCATCCAGGTTGAACTTTTCTACAAGGCTGTTAATCAGATACTTGTCATAGCAAGGCACGCCGAGCTTTTCGGCCAGGGCTATTGCTACGGAATGTCCGCCGGAGCCTACCTCGCGGCTGATTGTGATGACATAATTTTCTTTGAGATTCATTGCATTCACTTTTTTTCTGAGCGCAATTTACGAATTTTCCTTGAAAAAACAGCCGGATTTGCACAAAAAAACCGGAGCATGGCTCCGGAAAAAAAGTTGGTGGGACGTGGCAGATTCGAACTGCCGACCTCTTGCGTGTGAAGCAAGCGCTCTGAACCGACTGAGCTAACGTCCCGTTCTCGTTTGGGATTGCAAATTTAACAATTTTTTTTCATTTGCAATACTGCGGCGCGAATATTTTGTCCTCCGGATATTGTTTTAAGGAAAAATGCAAATGCCTTTGCTCCATTTGTCAAAAAAAATGTATATTTGCGTAATGTACTAAAATCAAAGTTATGCAACTTGACATTTTCGACAAAATCAAAAGATCGACAGGTGGCCCTATCGGACAATACAGGGCCAAAGCTGAAGGATACTTTACATTTCCAAAACTTGAAGGCGAACTCGGACCCCATATGCGTTTCAACGGCCAGGAAGTCCTTTGCTGGAGCCTGAACAACTATCTCGGACTTGCCAACCATCCCGAGATTCGCAAGGTTGATGCCGAGGCTGCGGCCCGCTGGGGCATGGCCTATCCTATGGGCAGCCGCATGATGACGGGACAGACGGCCCTTCACGAGAAACTCGAGAGGGAACTCGCCGAGTTCGAGAAGAAAGAGGCCGCGTTCCTGTTCAACTTCGGATATCAGGGAATAGTTTCCACCATAGATTCGCTTGTCGGCCGTCATGACGTTATCGTCTATGATGCCGAGGCGCATGCCTGCCTTCTGGACGGAATACGCCTTCATATAGGAGAGAAATACAAATTCCGCCACAACGACATAGCTGACTGCGAAAGGGTGCTTGCAAAGGCCTGCAAGGCCGCTGACGAGAACGGAGGCGGCGTGCTGGTAATCACCGAAGGCGTGTTCGGAATGACCGGAGCCCTCGGCATAATTGACCAGATCGTGGCCTTGAAGGAGAAGTACAGTTTCCGTCTTCTCATCGACGATGCCCACGGATTCGGTGTCATGGGTCCTCACGGACGCGGTACTTCCGAGCATTTCGGAGTCATGGACGGAGTTGACCTGTATATAGGAGCCTACGCCAAGTCCATGGCCACCATCGGTGGCTTCGTGGCCTCGGAAAAGCCCATAATCGAATTCCTCAAGTACAACATGCGTTCCCAGATGTACGCCAAGAGCCTTCCCATGCCTATCGTGGAGGGCTGCCTCAAGCGTCTGGAAATCATACGTTCCGAAGAAGGTGACCGCAGGCGTGCCCACCTGTGGGAAGTCACCCGCACCCTGCAGAACGGATTCCGCGAGCTTGGCTACGAAATCGGTCCTGCACAGGCCTGCGTGACCCCCGTGCATCTGTACTGCGGCATCAACCAGGCCACGAACATCGCCGTTGACCTGAGGGAGAACTACCATATCTTCTGTTCCATCGTCACCTACCCCGTGATTCCTGCCGGAATGTTGATATTCAGGATTATACCTACCGCGGCGCACTCCATGGAAGACGTGCAGAGGACGCTCGCGGCGTTCAAGGACATAAAGAAGAGGCTTGCGGAGGGAGACTATGACAAGGAAATCCCCGACATGGCCTTATGAAATTCACACCTACCAAGTACATACTCGAAAATGTAGCCACGGGGCGTGTTTTCGAGGACAGCGGATGGGACCTTCAGGACCCTCAGGGCGGGGAGCCCTCGCTGGTGCGTGCCCGATATGAAAGCCACCTTTTCTCTCCGGACGGCAGCCTTGACGGAATCTACCGTTACGCTTGCTGGATGCCGATAAAGAGAGTTCTCAAGCATTCCTGCGCCCCTGTTACTTACAAGTCTTCGGGGCTTGACAAGTTCCTCGGGTTGGAAAACTTGTATATCACTTTCTCCGGATGGAATCCCAAGATAGGGGCCAAGATGAGGACCTGCTCCTTCAAGGAGACTGAGGCCTACTCCGTGCTTGCCAGGATGGCTTCGGATGAAAAGCGCATACTTGTGGTCCAGTCCGCCGGCAATACGGCCAGGGCCTTTGCCCAGGTGTGTTCGGACAACCGCATTCCCGTGGTAATCTGCATTCCGGAGGACAACCTGCACGACCTGTGGTTCCGCCGCAGGCTGCACAAGTGCGTCAAGGTGGTGGCTGCACCTCATGGCTGTGATTACTATGATGCCATAGCAGTTGGAGAAAAGATTGCCAGCGACCCAGCTTTCATGCTGGAGGGCGGTGCCAAGAATGTGGCAAGGCGAGACGGCATGGGTACCACGCTGCTGAGTTTCGTTGAAAAGGCGGGCCGCATACCCGATGCATATTTCCAGGCTGTGGGGTCCGGCACAGGAGCCATAGCTGCTTGGGAGAATGCAAACCGTCTGGCTGCCGACGGCCGTTTCGGAAAGAACAACATGAGGGTCTATGTCGCTCAGAATGAGCCGTTTACCCTTATGTATGACTCCTGGAAGGCCGGCTCCCGTGCCCTTGTGGACCTTCCTGCGGAGGAAGGTCGTCACCGCTCTGAAATCATTCTGGCCAGCGTGCTGTCCAACAGGAAGCCTCCTTACAGTATCGCCGGAGGTCTGTATGATACCCTCAAGGCCAGCGGAGGCGACTTCTATACGGCCAACAATAATGAAATACTGTACTGGATGCTCCAGTTCCGCAACCGCGAAGGGTTCGACCTTCTGCCGGCTGCCTGCGTTGCAGTTGCCGCACTTGCGAAGGCCGTCAAGGAGGGCGCTGTGCAAAAAGATGAATGTATAATGTTGAACTGCACGGGAGGCGGCATACTTGCCGCTCTGGGCAAAGGTTATGTGCATAAGGAAGCCGACCTTGTGCTTTCCCCCGACCTTCCCGCAGAAAAAATCGCAGCTGCAGTCCGTAATCTTTTCAAAATATGAAATCAAACGTTTCCGACCTCTGGAAAAAAGAGGATTGGCTGGCGGTATGGATAGGATTCATCGTCATAGCCATAGCTTGCGTCGCACAACTGACAGGCGCATTCGACTTCGCCGCCGCCAAATTCTCCACATGGCATCTGTGGGAGAATGTAGCCGAGAAGAAATCCCTGGCTGCCCAGTTCAACGGGGACTTCTTCATCAAGCTTGCAAGGACTTTCCTGGTGCTGGCCCTGCTTTTTACAGCCGGAGTCAAGCTTCAGGGCGGCAAGATAAAGGAGTTCCTTCCTGCCTTCCTGTGCCTTTTCGTGCTGGCCGTGCTGGTGCGTCTGATAAGCGCCGAATTCACACTCAACCGCTATCTGGAGTGGGCATTCTGGGCACTTATCGTGGGCCTTCTGATTTCCAATACGGTGGGTGTTCCTGCATGGCTCAAGCCTGCAATCAAGACTGAATTCTACATTAAGACCGGTCTTGTGATAATGGGATTCTCCGTGCTGTTCAGCAACATAGCCAAGTTCGGCCTCTATGGCCTCGGCATTGCATGGATAGTCACCCCTTTGGTGATCCTGTTCATGTGGTGGTTCGGCACCAAGGTCCTCAAGATGGACAACAAACCTCTTGTAATCACCGTTGCATCAGCTACTTCCGTATGCGGTACCTCCGCCGCCATAGCTACCGGAGCCGCTGCGGGAGCGAAGAAGGATGACCTCGGCATCGCTATTTCCATTTCCATCATCTTCACCATTCTGATGATGGTATTCGAGCCCATGATTATAAAGGCTACAGGAATGACCCAGCTCATGGGCGGCGCGCTCATAGGCGGTACAGTCGATTCCACCGGCGCAGTGGTGCTGGCCGGCAACGCTCTCGGCCCCGAGGCTGAGCAGGCTGCCGTTCTGGTGAAGAGCATACAGAACATCCTCATTGGTTTCATAGCCTTCTTCGTGGCCCTTTTCTTTGCTACCAGGGTGAACAAGACAGAGGGTTCGAAGGTAGGTGCAGGCGAAATCTGGCATCGTTTCCCCAAGTTCATCATCGGATTCTTCGTAGCGTCCCTCGTGGCTTCTTTCATCATTCTCCCTCTTACAAGCGGCGCGGAGGTTAAGGCCATCAACGGAGTGCTCGACCAGTACAAGAACTGGGCTTTCGTGCTGGCTTTCACCAGCATAGGTCTTGACACCAACTTCAAGGAGATAGGCAGGAGAATGCAGGGCGGCAAGGTGCTGTGGCTGTACATCGTCGGCCAGCTGTTCAATATAGCGCTGACCTTCTTCGCAGTCTGGTTCCTGCTCTCGGGTGCAGTATTCGACATTCCTGTACTCGACCTCTACAAGTAATGTCCTCTCGCTCCAGGCTGCTCAAGATTGTCACGGTCATCGTGGCGGTGGCAGCCGTCGCCGGAGCGGTTTACATAATGGCAAACGGCCTCGGCCTTTCCGAAAAATTCGATTTCGGGGCCGGGGCCTATTATTATGCCGATATTCCCGGATACGAGAACATAGTCCGGGACGACACCTACAAGACCGGAGTGCCGGTCTGGGTGCATATTGTCCTCTTCCTCTGCTGGGGCTGGCTGATGTACCGCCTTTGGGTACACATCGACGGCAAGAAATAACGGCTGAATAGCCGCGGAAGCCTGGAACCCCATAATATCTATGCGAACCTTGAGATGGCTCTATTATTGTAATAAGTAATGTATCTATTATGAGAAAGATAACAACTGTATTTCTTGTTTTAACTGAAGTGATTATCTTTAGTTCACAGCAAAAGTAGCACTACAACGGTCAGGCCGCCAGGCGACTTCTGCTAAATTGTTGATTTATAGTGAAATTATCGTAAAAACACTTGCATATGTCGGAATAAAAGCTTAAATTTGTAGTGCTAC
>JAFVCK010000016.1 GCA_017479265.1 Bacteroidales bacterium
AGGGGTGGCCGCGCGGCCAGGGGCGGGACGCCCCTATGAGCGCAATATATATCCACAGTTTACACCGTTGAATCGAAGTGATGACCTATAAGCCAACTTTTTTCCAAACCATTTGGAAAATCCATAAGAATATTTACGAAATAAATGGTTGATTTTGTGACCTTGGGGCGCAATATTGTCTATATTTTGTTAAATTTGCGTTGACAAGAACTAAAACCTGACATATTATGGCGATTATTGTAAAACAAGTTGCGGACAAGAAGGCTCTTAAAGCCTTCATCGAGTTTCCCAACAGGCTCTACAAGGGAGTTTACGGCTATGTGCCCAAACTGTTCATGGATGAGATGGACACCCTTGACGAGAGCAAGAATCCGGTGTGCGCATTCTGCGATTTCGCCCTTTACCTTGCATATCGCGACGAAGAGATTGTCGGCCGCGTGGCCGCTATACTCAACAAGAGTGCCAACGAGCGCTGGAATCATAAGGAAGTCCGCTTCGGCTGGATAGATTTCATAGACGATGAGAATGTGTCCAAAGCCCTGATAGACAAGGTGATGGAATATGGACGGGAAAGGGGCATGGAGCAGATTGCAGGACCTCTGGGATTTACGGATTTTGACCCTGAGGGCATGCTTGTCGAGGGCTTTGAATATATCAATACCATGGCCCTTATCTACAATTACCCCTATTATAAGGAGCATCTTGAGAGGCTTGGCTTTCTCAAGGAAGTGGACTGGCTTGAATACAAGGTCTTCATTCCACGCGAGGTGCCCTACAAGATAGCCCGCGTTGCTAAGATAGCCGAGCAGAGGACGGGCTTCAAGGTCGTCAAACTGACCAAGGAATCCATACGCAAGCACGACTACGGCCGCAAGATTTTCCGTGCAATCAATGCCACCTACAAGAACCTCTACAATTTCACCATACTCCCCGAGAGCGTGATTGATTCTTACGTGGACAAGTACCTGGGGCTGCTGGACATGGATTTTGTCACCATAATCGTGGACCGGGACAATGAGATTGCGGCCTTCGCCGTTTCCATGCCTTCCATTACGAGGGCCTTGAAAAAATGCGACGGCCACCTCTTCCCTACCGGCTGGTACCATGTGATAAAGTCCATGTATGTCAAGCATGAAGAATCTGTGGAACTGATGCTGGTCGGAGTGCTTCCCGAGCATAAGAACAAGGGGCTTCTTGCCATGATTTTCAACGACCTTATACCGCGTTATGTGAAGGCCGGCTTCAAGTATGGCGAGACCAATGCCGAGCTGGAGAGCAACATTGCGATGCAGTCCCAGTGGGACATGTTCGAAACCGAGCAGACCAAGAGGCGCAGAGTGTACCGGAAATCATTGATATAGTGGACGACAATCAATTCACATCCAGAGTTTTGCCTCCCCTTGCCGAGAGGATGCGCCCCCGTGACCTTGACTCTTACGTGGGACAGAAGCATCTTGTCGGAGAAGGTGCCGTGCTGAGGAACATGATAGCGAAGGACAATCTCACGTCTTTCATACTATGGGGGCCTCCGGGAGTCGGCAAGACCACGCTGGCGCGGATAATGGCAGGCAGCCTGGACAGGGAGTTCTACCAGTTGTCCGCGATTTCTTCCGGAGTGAAGGATGTGAGGGATGTCATAGACAAGGCCAAGGCCGACAGGCGTTCCATGTTTTCGGTCAGCAAAGGGGCTCCCGTCCTGTTCATAGATGAAATACACCGTTTCAGCAAGGCCCAGCAGGATGCCCTTCTCGGAGCCGTGGAAGACGGTACGGTCGTCCTAGTGGGGGCCACCACGGAGAACCCTTCTTTCGAAGTCATCAATCCCCTGCTCTCCCGCTGCCAGGTCTATGTGCTCAAGTCCCTGGGCGCAGACGACCTTCAGACCCTTCTGGACAGAGCCATTCATGAGGATGTCCTTCTGAAGGAAATGGACATAGAACTTCGCGAGACCCAGGCCCTCATGCGTTACAGCGGAGGGGATGCCAGAAAGCTTCTCGGTCTGCTTGAGATAGTGACGGAGTCGCTCTCCGGCAGTGGCCGCATAATAATTGACAACCAGGCGGTTACTGATTGCCTGCAGCAGAATTCGGCCCGTTATGACAAAGGCGGTGAAATGCATTATGACATCATTTCCGCTTTCATAAAGAGCGTGCGCGGGTCCGACCCCAATGCCGCCGTCTATTATATGGCCCGGATGATAGATGCCGGCGAAGACCCTCTTTTCATTGCCCGCCGCCTGTGCATACTGGCAGCCGAGGACATAGGCCTTGCCAATCCGAACGCCCTTCTTCTGGCCAATGCCTGTTTCCAGACGGTGCAGAACATAGGAATGCCTGAAGGCCGCATTCCCCTTGCCGAGACTGCAATTTATCTGGCTTCCTCCCCCAAGAGCAACTCCGCATACATGGCCATTGCGAAGGGCCTGGAGCTTGCCAAGGAAAACCAGGCGGCCCAGGTGCCTCTGTATCTTCGCAACGCCCCTACCAAGTTGATGGAAGAACTGGGCTATGGCGACGGCTACAAGTACGCCCATGACTATCCGGGGCATTTCACCGACCTCGAATTCATGCCCGAGGAACTGTCCGGAACAGTGCTCTACGAGCCTGCCGAAAACAAGCATGAAAACGCCTTGTCTGCGTATCTGAAGAGCTGCTGGCCAAAGTATTACGGCACTTCTCAGAAAGGATAGCCCACTCCGAAGTGCAGGGCGAAGTTACCTGTCTTGAACCATATCTTGGGAGCCATCCACCTGCTGCCCTCGTCGCGAGCGGGGTTGTAAAGCTGTATGCCGAGGTCGAGCCTGACGAGTATGAAATCCAGGTCCAGACGCAGGCCCACTCCCCAGTCCACAGCGAGGCTCTTGAAGAGGTTCTGCGCGTCGAAAGATGTCTCCGGAGTGCCTCCCTGTATGTTCCAGACGTTTCCGGCTTCTGCGAAAGCGGCACCCTTGAACTTCCAGAAAATGGGGAAACGGTACTCCAAGTCCGCCTCCAGTTTCATGTCGCCGGTCTGGCTAGGGATGATGAAGAAATCTATGCCCTTGTCAAAGCCGGGTCCGACGCTCCTTGCCTGCCATCCTCTCATGCTGTTCGCTCCTCCGGCGGAGAAATGCTGCTCGAAAGGCAGGGTGCTTGAATTGCCGTAGGCGTATCCGACTCCCGCGATGAAACGCATTGCGAAGGCATGGTCTTCATTGGCCCCGAAGCAGAGAGTCTTGCCCAGGGTGAGTTCAGCCCTCACATACTGCGAATAATCAATGTTCCAGAGCCTTCTGTGGCCGGTATCGGGATTGGTCTTCATCAGAGGATTGAACAGGCTCAGAAGGTTGCCTGCGATATTCACCGACAGGTTGACATACTGGTAGGAAGTCTTGGGATTGAGGTCCGAATTGGTGGTGTAATGCAGGTTGCCGGCGGCTCCGGCATCGAAGTGGTCGATGTAGGAGTTAGCCATGAAGGGGTTGAACACCAGGGAGGTCAGGAAGTCGTAGTCTATGCTCAGCAGGCGCACTACGCTGACCTTTATGGGATAGACCTGGTAGTAGAGGTTCCTGTGCGAGCCGGAATATCCGAAAGAAGTTGATATTATGGTCCTTATGAACTCCGGACGGCTCTGGAAGTTGAATGAGGCCTTGATCTCGGTGTTGGGGATGTTGCCTTCGAAAAAGCGGTACGGAAGACCTATGAAACGCGGCAGCGATATGCCTGCCGAAACTCCGAATTCAGTGGCTTTCACCTTGTCCTTGGGGCGGAACTGGAAATTGCCCATGAAGGCCAGGTTGAGCATTTCGCTGCCGTGGAATATGTTCTTGTGATACCAGGAAAGCTCCGGAGATATGCCCAGCAGTCCGGTTGAGTTGGAGGAAGCCTCCAGCTTGACCTTGAAACCCTGCATCTTGGCGGGCGTAAGATTTATCTGGCAATCGACCACGGACGAGTCCTTGTCCTCAAGCTCTATGTTGACGCTGCTAAGCATCCTCAGCGAAGAAAGGCGGGAATACGCGTTGTTGACGGCAGGCTCGCTGTAAGGATTGCCCGGCTTTATGGTGTTGATTCTCTTGAGGAAACCCTCCCTGACTTTCAGCTCCTTGGGATAGTAGATGTCCACGTCTCCGAAGTCATATTTGCTTATCAGCCTGGCGGACTTCGGGGTCTCGTTGCGGGTGTATTCGTTGACAGTCATCTTCAGCAGGGCCTCCCCCGGATGGCTCAGAGTGTCGGCCTCGAAGAAATAGTAGTTCTTGTTGAAACCGTAATATCCTGTCTTCCTGAAATATGCGGAGCCCCTGACGGTTTCCTCCTCCAGAGCGGCCTCGCTCAGCCAGTCCCCCTTGTGAATGGTGAAGTTGGCGCTGTCGGCATAGAAATCGGAGGCGAATTCGCCGCGGGAAGGAAGCACTATCTCGATGTCTCGTATGGGATATCTCTTGCCGAGGGTGACCAGGTATTTCACCTTGGCCTTCTTGCCCTTGACCTTTATATCCGCTACGACCTTGGAGTTGTAATATCCAAGATAGTCCAGCCTCGTCTTTATGTTGTCTATGGAACTGTTGACCATGTCAGGGTCATACACGACAGGAGGCGTACCTATCTTGCGGAAGAACCGGTCCATGAAGTTGTTGGTCTTCGGATTGGCCCAGTTATATACGAAAAGCAGGGGGTCCCCTCCTGATGGCTTCTGCCTAATATAGGAGTCTATCTGCTTGGTTTTGAACTTCTTGTCGTTTTCTACCTTTATCTTTGCTTCAGTCAGTCTGTACTGCCCCGGAGAAAGCGAGCGCGTAGTGCTGCACGAAAGGGCGGCCATCCCTGCGAGGATGGAAACTAGCAGCCTATGAAGAAACTTGCGCATTAAATGATAACAAAATTAACAATTTAACGGGACAAACTCAAATTATTTGTATTTTTGCGTATTCAAATCCTAAGAAGCTGTTTTGAAATTGCAATTATGGAATCGTTGTCCGCGGCCAAGATTAAATATCTGAGTTCCCTGTCTTCAAAGAAATACAGGGACGTGCATGGAGTGTTTGTCGTCGAAGGAGAAAAGATGGTGGAAGAAGCCATGAAGTCCGGATTCAGCGTACTGGAGGTTTACAGGCGAGACGAGATAGGCGAAAAGGCAATGTCCCGTATCAGTTCCCTGTCCAGTCCCTCCCCCGTGCTGGCCGTGGTCCGCAAGCCCTCTGACATCGACAGCGCCTCAGTTCCTTCAAAGGGCCTGTTCCTCGCCCTTGACAGCATAAGGGACCCGGGCAACCTCGGGACCATACTGAGAATCGCGGACTGGTTCGGTGCGGACGGCATTTTCGCTTCCCGCGACACCGTGGACATATTCAATCCGAAGGTGGTTCAGGCTTCCATGGGAGCCATATTCAGGGTAAAGTTCCATTACTGTGATTTACAGGCATTTGGAGAGGCTGTCCTAAAGAGTGGCGGCAAGTTGTACGGCACCTTCCTCGACGGGCTTGACATATATTCCAGGCCCTTAGATACGGGTAGGAAAAACCCTTCGGCAATCGTCATGGGAAACGAGTCCGAAGGGATATCTCCAAGTATGTCGCGACTGGTAACAGGCAGGCTCTACATTCCGCCATATCCCAAGGACAATCCCGGTTCGGAATCCCTTAACGTGGCGGTCGCCACTGCCGTCACCCTTGCAGAGTTCCGCAGAAGAAGCTGATTGCGGCGGCATCCCATGAGGGGACGGACACCGTCCTTGACAGGCCTTCTACGTTGATACCCAGATACTTGCCTGCTTCCTCAGGCACATTTATCCTGATGTCGGCATCCGTGCCGGAGAAGTTGCATACCACCAGCAGAGCGTCGTCTTTCCAGGCCCTCAGGAAGGCAAAATGCCTGTCCGGGTCGAAGCCTTCGCCCTGGCAATAGCAAAGGTCGAAAGTCCTTCCCTTGGATGCGGCGTCGCGACCGAGAAGGGCCCCGAGGCTGCGGTAGCGCTCAAGCACCAGGGCTTCATTCTCCGGAAGCTTTTCGCCATGGTGAATGTGATTCCAGATATGCCTTGCGCTCGAAGGACACCACCAGTCGAAAATGGTGGTCCTGCCGTTGCAGCCGCTGAAGCCTTCAGCGTCCATTCCCCTCTCCCCTGCTTCCTGTCCGAAATACAGCATGAAGGGCGCGGTGTTCAGAAGGGCCGAGGCGTAAAGTGCTGCATAACTGCGATTTGCGCTACCGGCGAAAAAGTCCGAAGCGATGCGCTGTTCATCGTGATTCTCCAGGAAATTGAGCATGCCACCCTGCAAGTCGCCGAGGAACTGCCAGTTCCAACTCAGGATCCTGGCGCTGCCTCCGCTGACAATTATATCGTGCAGGGCATCGTACATACCGGACTTGTCATAAAGAAGGTCAAAGCCCACTTCTCCAAGATAACTTGCATACTGCTCCCTGTCATAGACTTCAGCTATGAAAACAAAGTCGGGAAATTCCTCTTTTATCTTGGCTATCAGCCATTTGCAGAATGGCTTGGGCACCATTTCCACCATGTCGCAGCGCACTCCGTCAACGCCTTTGAGAGCCCAGAAACGCACTACCTGCAGCATCTTGTCCCAGGTCGGAGTGTGGAAATCGCAGTAGTTCAGCCTTACCGTGTCATACCAGTCGTTGATTCCGGGCGAAGGAGAAAAGCAGTTGCCGGAAGCCTTGGCCGGATACTCCTCCCAGTCCCCGGGGACAGGAAGTTTCAGGGCCTCGCCGGGATACCAGTAGAAGTCGTTTTCGGCCTTCCAGTGCTGCGCAGGGTCGTCGCAAGCCCCGAGCACCGGATGCCCATTCGCATCCAGGCCGTCCCGGATGGGTCCCGGAGAAAAGGCTCCGTAGTCCCTTGACACATGGTTGGGTATGAAATCTGTGATTACCTTGAGACCGGCCTTGTGGGTACGCTCAACCATGGCCTCGAATCCGGCCATGCGCTCATCCGGAGAGTCGGCGAGATAGGGATTCACGTCGAACCAGTCCGTAATGCTGTACGGAGAGCCTGCAAGCCCCTTTACGAAAGCCGGGTTGGAACTCTTGCAACCGTTTGTGTCGCAGGCGGTTGCATGTCGTACCACCCCCGTGTACCACACATGGGTCACCCCGAGGGAACGGATATAGTCCAGAGAGGCCTCGTCAACACAGGAAAAGCGGCCGCTGCCGTTTTGGGGCAACGTACCGCTTTGTATGTTCTTGCCATCGACATTGCCCCACTGCCGGAGCAACATCTGGTATATGACAGCTTTCACAACTACCAGGCAAGGATCTTCTTGAAGTCGTAGTCCTCAGGATTGGACACGTACTTTCTTGCAGCCTCGTAGTCGGCCTCCGTCACATAGTGGCAGATATGGCTGTAATAGTTCTGGGCTGTGCCGCCGCAGATGTTGACCCTTCTGGGAGGAATCTTGCCGTCGGCTCCCTGGAGGTCCTTCAGGTACAGAGGATGGGACTCGCCGTTGGCATCTACATACACCATGCAGCCTGTCTCTCCCTTGGCGAAGAGTTCGTATGCGCCCATTGCAAGTTCGCTGCAATATGTAAGGTCGTATGCAATAGGATCCTGGCAGCGCACGTCATAGCCGATTTCCACGGGACGGGTCTTGACCTTGAGACCGATTTTCTTGAACTCCTTCTCGAGGATGTCGTTGAAGAGGACGGCCTTGGAAATCTTGCCGAGCTCGGGATGTCCGTGCTCGTCGTATGTCATGCTCACGCCGGCGTTCTTGATTTCCTGGGGGTCAAGGTCGTGGAATACGCCTTCGGCCACTACGACGGTGCCGTAAGGAATGCCGAGGATGTTCCTCTTAATGATGGCGGAAAGTGCCAGGCGGACTATCTTGTCAAGGGTGATGGCCGTGTTGTTGAACATCTCGGGGATTATGGTCATGGGGCAGTGGGTAGCCTCGCCTATGCCGAGGGCAAGATGTCCTGCGGAACGGCCCATGGCGCTGATTATAAGCCAGTTGCCGGAAGTGCGTGCATCCTCATAGACTGTCCTTGCCAGATGTGCGCCTTCATCCTTGGCGGAGTTGAATCCGAAGGTGGGGGTGTTGTTGGGAAGAGGCAGGTCGTTGTCAATGGTCTTGGGGACGTGGATGTTGCGGATGGGATACTTCTTGGCCTCGAGGAACTTGGCGATGCGGTTGGCGGTGGAAGCGGTGTCGTCTCCGCCGACGGTGACCAGCAGCTTGATGTTGTTCTCCTGGAAAAGGGCGAGGTTGAAGTTCTCCTCAAAATCCTTGTCAGTGGGCTTGAAACGGCTCATCTGCAGATAGGAACCGCCCCTGTTGAAATAGGCGTCCGCCTTGAAGAAATCGAGATCCTCAGTCCTGGGATTCTTGCTGAACAGTCCGGAATAACCGCCGTGGAGGCCGATTACGCGGTAACCGTTTGACAGGAAAGTCTTTGCTACAGAGCACACTACGGTGTTCATTCCAGGGGCGGGACCGCCGCCGCAGAGGATAATGATGGAATCTTTCATAAATATGTCTTTTATGTGTTTGTCATTTACGTTCTGCAAATTTATCCATTTTTCGTCAATTATTATGCAAAAAAATCAGTAAATTTGTAGGTTTAGAAGTTGTTTTGAAATGGTTATGGACAAAACTCAGGCCCGACATAAGATAGAGGAACTCAAGGCTGTGCTCTGGGAGAATAGCCGCAGGTACTACGTGGAGAACGCTCCGACCATGAGCGACTACGACTATGACATGCTGATGAAGGAGCTGGAGGCTCTGGAAAAGGAGTATCCCGAATTCGCCACCCCGGACTCCCCTACCCGCAAGGTCGGCAGCGACCTGGACGGTCTCTCGGACGGCTTTGCCCAGTATCCCCACAAGTATCCCATGCTCTCCCTCGGCAACACCTACAACATCGGCGAGGTGGAAGAGTTCGCAGCCCGTGCGTCCAAATCTCTTCAAGGCACTTTCAACTACTGCTGCGAGCTCAAGTTCGACGGCACGGCCATTTGCCTTACTTATCGCAACGGCCTGCTGTACAGGGCCTTGACAAGAGGCGACGGAGTCGTCGGAGACGATGTCACGGCCAACGCGAGGCAGATTTCCAACATACCTCTCAAGCTAAAGGGCTCTTCCTGGCCCGAGGAGTTCGAGATAAGGGGCGAGGTGCTTATGCCCTACGCCTCCTTCGAGCGGCTCAACGCCGAAAGACTGGCCGCCGGACAGCCTCTTTTCGCCAACCCGAGGAATGCCGCTTCCGGCTCCCTCAAACTGCTTGACAGCCGGGAAGTTGCGCGTCGCGGTCTGTTCTGCACACTGTATCATATCCCCGTGCAGAGCGTCAGTTTCGACACCCATGACGAGGCCCTTCGTGCGGCCATGGACTGGGGCCTTCCCGTTTCGGAGCACAGGCGGCTTTGCCGGGACATATCCGAGATTGAGGCCTATATCAGCGAATGGGATGTGCGCCGCCGCAGTCTCCCCTTTGCCACGGACGGTATCGTAATCAAGATAAACGAAATGGACTGCCAGAGGCAGCTCGGATATACCTCCAAGTTCCCACGCTGGGCCGTGGCCTACAAGTTCAAGGCCGAAGATGCCCTGACCCGTCTCGTATCCATTGATTATCAGGTGGGTAGGACGGGAGCGGTGACCCCGGTGGCCAACCTTGAGCCCGTCCGGCTATCCGGTACCGTGGTCAAGAGGGCCACTCTCAACAATGCCGACCAGATGGCGCTTATGGACATACGCGTAGGCGATTATGTCCATGTGGAAAAAGGCGGTGAAATAATTCCGAAAATCACTTCCGTGGAGCTTTCCAGAAGGCCCTCGGATGCAAAGCCACCCGTATTCCCCTCCGTGTGCCCGGACTGCGGATCCGCCCTTGTCAAGGCCGAGGACGAGGCCAAGTGGTTCTGTCCCAACGCCGACGGCTGCCCCACCCAAATTAAAGGCAAACTGGTGCATTTTCTCAGCCGCAAGGCAATGAACGTGATAGCCGGAGATGCCACCATAGAGCAGATGTACGATGCCTCCCTGGTGCGCACTCCGGCCGATTTCTATGACCTGACAAAGATGCAGCTGGTGCATCTGGACGGATGGCAGGACAGGGCCGCAGACCGTTTCCTGGAGAGCCTGAAGGCTTCCCGGGAGGTGCCCTTCGAGAGAGTGCTTTACGCCCTTGGCATCAGGTATGTAGGCGAGACCACCGCCAAGGAGATAGCCGCCCATTTCGGCAGCATGGATGCTATCGCGGCTGCTTCGAGGGAGGAACTGCTGGCCGTCCCCGATGTCGGCGAAGTCATAGCGGAAAGCGTGGAGCGCTGGTTCGACAATCCCTCCCATGCAATTGAGCTTCAGAGGCTTAGGGCATCCGGGCTCCAGTTCTCATCCGAGGGCAAGGAAAGCCTTTCCAATGCCCTTGAGGGCATGACCATAGTCATTTCCGGCAATTTCAGCATTTCCCGCGACGAGATGAAGAAACTGATAGAGGCCAACGGCGGAAAGAACTCATCGTCAGTCAGTTCCAAGACCTCCTATCTGCTGGCCGGAAGCAAGCCGGGCCCCGAGAAGATAAAGAAAGCCGCCGAACTTGGAGTGCAGGTCATATCCGAAAAGGACCTTATGTCCATGCTCCCCTCCTCCGGTCCTTCAGGCGAAGACGAAGAACCTTTCAGCGAGACTCTATGGGGATAGTATGGTACCATATAGTTGCCGTAGGCCTGGTGCTTCGCAACCTGGTCAAGAACCTTTGGACCATAGACCGTAAGCAGATGTCCAAGGGCGATTCCAGGCTGCTGTACTACCTGCGGCTGGCTGTCCATACAATTGCCAAATTCGACGGCTTCCAGTCCGCCGCCCTGAGCTACCAGGTTGCTGTCGCCCTGATACCCATGCTGGCCATTTTCTTCGCGCTCACCAGCGGATTCGGCCTTGCCGACCAGCTCAAGGAACTTCTCTATGCCAAGATTCCGGCCGAGCCCGACCTTATCGACATGATAATGCTGGCGGCCGACAATATAATAGACGCTTCGCACAAGGGCCTGTTCGGCATCATCAGCGTGCTCACCTTCGTCTGGTCCATAATCTGGCTTTTCATAAGGATAGAACTGGTGTTCAACAAGATTTGGAACGTCACTCCCGCCAGGTCCAACAGAAGTTTCCTCAAAAGCCTCGGAGTGGACATAGTGCTGCTCCTGACCGTGCCCTTCGTCATTATCATTTTCTTCGCCGGTTCCGTGGTATATTCACATGTGCTCGACCTCCTCTTGCCGAGCATAGCCGGCGTTACGGACATAATCAAGTCCTTCCTCGGCTGGCTGATTTTCGCCACAGTTACAGTGCTGACATTCACCTCCATGTACAAGTTCATTCCGGCTACGCATGTGAGGTTCAAATATGCATTTACCTCCGCCATTATTTCAGGGCTGATATTTTCGGGACTGCAGTACCTGTATCTCGAAACTCAGGTGATGGTGACCAAGCTCAATGCCTTCTACGGCACCGTGGCCGCCATTCCCCTCTTTCTTATCTGGCTCAATTACAGTTGGCAGACAATACTTTACGGGGCGCAGCTGTCTTGCGCCTTCCAGAA
Source organism: Bacteroidales bacterium (assembly GCA_017479265.1). Classification (GTDB taxonomy): domain Bacteria; phylum Bacteroidota; class Bacteroidia; order Bacteroidales; family UBA932; genus Cryptobacteroides. The sequence continues at coordinate 11,544 of JAFVCK010000016.1, forward strand.
CGTTGATAAAATCGAATCCAGGATATGAGTTTTTCCAAATTCACACAGGCAGATTATGATGCGATAGAGGCTGCATGGTCCCTTCTCAAGGACTCTGCATCGAAGCGTTGCGCTACTCCCATGGAACTGGAGGTAGTGCAGGAGGCCTTCGAATTTGCAAACAACGCCCACAAGGATATAAGGAGGCGCTCCGGGGAGCCGTACATGCTGCACCCCATAGCAGTGGCGAGGATAGTCGTCGAAGACATAGGCCTGGGGCACAAGTCCATAGCCGCCGCCCTGCTGCACGACGTGGTGGAAGATACGGATTATACCGTAGAGGATATCAAGGAGCGTTTCGGCAGCAAGATAGCCAGCCTCGTGGACGGTCTTACCAAAATCAAGAACCTGCTGGACAACAGGGACAACGACCTCGGCGAGCAGTATGTCAAGAGCATACAGGCTGAGAATTTCAAACGTATCCTGCTGACTCTCAACGACGACGTGCGCGTGGTGCTGATAAAGCTGGCGGACCGCCTGCACAACTGCCGCACCATAGAGTACATGCCCGAGTACAAGAGGGACAAGATTCTCAGCGAGACCATGTTCATATTCATCCCTCTCGCCCACCAGCTCGGCCTGTACAGCATCAAGTCCGAAATGGAGAACATCTGGCTAAAATACAAGGAGCCGGATGCCTACAATGAGATAACGGCCAAGATAGACCGCAACGTTCTGGACAAGGACGCTTCCATAGACGAGTTCATAGCCCCTATCAGGTCGGCCATGGAAGAGGCGGGATTCAACTTCGAGATACGCAAGAGGGTAAAGACCCCTTATTCCATCTGGAAGAAGATGAATTCCAAGAACATATCCTTCGACCAGATCTATGACCTGTATGCCATAAGAATAATTTTCGACCCTTCCAAAGGCAACAAGGAAACTGAAAGGGACCAGTGCTACCACGTTTTCTCCATAGTCACCACCCTCTACCGGTACAAGCCCGACAGGATGCGCGACTGGGTCAAGCATCCCAAGAGCAACGGATACGAGGCCCTGCACTGCACAGTGCTGGACAAGAGCGGAATATGGGTTGAAGTGCAGATACGCACACGCAGGATGGACGACATCGCGGAAAAGGGCATAGCCGCCCACTGGGCCTACACGCAGGACGGCTACGTGGAGGAGAACGACAGCGAAATGGAAAAATGGCTGGGCAAGGTCAAGGAAATCCTGGTCAATCCGGACGTAAACGCCCTCGAGCTCCTGGACATCATTCATAACGACCTCACTACCAGCACCATAATGCTATTTACCCCCAAGGGCGACCAGAGGGCCATACAAAAGGGCGCGACCGTGCTGGATTTCGCATATCTGATACATACCGAAATAGGCAACCACGCCATCGCTGCCAAGGTGAACATGAAGCTCGTTCCTCTGAACCATGTGCTGCACAGCGGGGACCAGGTGGAAATCATTACGGCCGAGGATGAACTGCCCAAGAAGGAATGGCTGCAGTTCCTGAAGACCCGCCATGCACGCAACATAGTGCTGGACTGGTTCCGCTCCGAGAAGGACCTTGCCGCGTCCACGGGTCGCAAGAACCTTGACGAGGAGCTTTCTTCCATGGGAATAAAGACTTCGGATGAACTCTACAACCAGGTGGCTTCCAACTTGCAGCTATCCGGGGCCGAGGACCTTTTCTTCCGCTACTATCTGGGACTGTTCAGCGCGGATGCTGTGGCCATGTATGCCACGGGAATGAACCTGGAGGCCAAGAGCACCAAGCGCAGCAAATGGCTTTTCCCCTGGTTCAAGAAGGAGGAGAAGGCCCCTGTAGATGACAAGAATTATGTGATAGGCTCCCCCGTGGACCATCACAAATACATAATCGCGAGCTGTTGCAATCCCATCGCGGGAGATGCTGTAGTGGGATTCCGCAGCCCGGATGGCACAATTAGTGTACATAAGAAAACCTGCCAGGTGGCACAGGGCCTGGCTGCCAAGCATGGCGACTGGATAGTGTCGCCGCGCTGGGCCGAGAGCGACGGACTGTCCTTCCTTGCGAGGGTGTACCTCCAGGGCGTGGACAGGGTAGGACTGCTGAACGAAATCACCCGTTATATCTCTCTTGTGATGGAGGTCAACATCAAGAAACTGGTGCTCGGCAGCGAGCACGGGGTCTTCGAAGGTTACATGGACCTCTATGTCAAGGACAAAGGCGTATTGGATACGCTGATGCAGAAACTCTCCGGGATAGACGGCCTGAAGTCTGTCCGCAGGACAGAAATGGATTTGTAACGTAATGCTATGAATTTCAAGAAACTAGTATCGAAATATCTTCCGGCCGTACCTGTGGCCCTGGTGCTCGGGCAGATGTTCTTCTCGCCCTCCTGCGCCAACACCACCCAGGCCCCGACCGGAGGAAAGAAGGACACCATACCACCTGTAATCGTGGGTCTCAGCCCCCTGCCGGGCGCTGTAAACGTGCCTACGCACAAGGCCCAGATAAGGATTACCTTCGACGAATATGTGCAGGTCAAGGATGCCAAGAGCATCTATCTCTCCCCTCCCCAGGAGAAGACTCCCAAGTACAAGATGAGCGGCAAGACCCTGATAGTTTACTTCGAAGAGGACCTGGACCCGGACAAGACCTATACCCTGGACCTTACCAATGCCATAGCGGACAACAACGAGGGCAACATGTATCCGGGCTACACCCTTACTTTCTCCACGGGCGAAAACATTGATTCAATGGTGGTTACGGGTACAGTCAGGGATTGCAACACCCTCCAGCCCATAAAGGGAGCAACCGTGATGCTGTACAAGGACCTCGCCGATTCGGCAGTGTTCCTGCACCGTCCGGATGCCGCCGTAAAGACGGACGAATGGGGATTTTTCTCCCTGCGCAACGTCGCGGACACCCTCTACAGGCTGTATGCCGTAATGGACGAGGGCAGCAACAATATCTACGACCCCGATAACGACAAGGTCGCCTTTATAGACACCGTGTTCCGCCCCACGATGGTGGTCAGCGACACCCTCCCCGAACTGCTGAAATACGATATGAAGGACACGGCCAACTGCATGGCAAGGCGCTCTGAGCATGAGCTTTACATGTTCCGCGAAAAGCCCTCCAAACAGTTGATAGTCAACAAGGAAAGGGTAGGCATAAGGACAGCCTACATTACCTTCATGGCCCCCAATGCACAGATAGATTCCATCTGGGTGCGCAATGTTCCATCCAACAAGCTCATATTGCAATTCAATCCACAGAGGGACAGCCTCGAAATCTGGATTAACGACAGGGCCAGGCGGCAGCCCGACACCCTGCATGCCTTCGTGGACTACCTCAAGACCGACACTCTTGGCAAGCTGGTTCCCTTCACCGAGCATGTGCGGCTCGCCAACGGAGAAGTCATCTCCCAGATGAGGAACATGCGCCGCAACGTCAAGCACGAGGACACGACCTGCGTAGTGAAGATTACGGCCGAGTCGGAGCGCGTGGAGCAGTACGGATTCGAATTCGAGTTCAAATATCCTCTTATATACGAATCCTTCGATTCACTTTCTCTCATATCCATAAATCCCCGCCAGCAGGAAGAGGCCATGAAATTCAAGGTGACGCGAGACAGCACCAACCTCCGCAAGTACACCCTGATGCCGGAAGACAAACTCATGACTGGATACGAATACAAGCTGAAGGTACCCTGGAGGAAGTTCCGCGACGTGAACGGCTTCTACAACGACAGCAGCGAGGTGAAGGTTTCCCTGCCCAAGGATGACAAGCTAAGCCTGCTGACAGTCCCCCTGACCGGCGTTCACCACACCTATATAGTGGACCTTCTGAACGAAAAGCGCGACAGGGTGCTTCGCAGCTACAACATCAATTCCGACTGCACCCTGAACTTCCCCTATCTCAAGGCCGGCAAATATTCCATCAGGATTACCGAGGACAAGAACGGCAACGGTCTGGTGGAAACGGGAAGCCTGCTGGAGCACCGCCAGCCGGAAAAGGTGAAGTTCTACACACTCAGGGACGGTTCCTATGTCCTGGAAGTGCTGGAAGCCACCGAGCTGGAACAGAATATAGATATTGCAAAATTGTTTGAAGACTGATGAAGAGACTTTGCATATTGCTTGCCGGACTGTTTGTGTGGCTGTCCTCCAGCGCGGCGCGGCCTCCCCGCGACACGCTTTCGCTGGTGTTTTCGGACAGTCTCACCAACGAGTATCTGGACACCGTCAATCTGAACAAGAAGATACTTATCAACGACTACAGCATGATAGGAGCGCAGTACGGAGTATCCTTCAACCGTACCCTGTTCAATCCTACCAAGAACGAGACCTTCCTGTTCCAGCCCGTGAATTTCGGAGTGCTATATACCCGCTACGGCAAGATGTTCGGCTATATGCCCTACTTCGGATTCCAGGTGGGAGCGTTTTTCGGAAGGGACGGATACAACACCAAGGCCAACCGCGAGGGCGTGAGGCCCCATGTGGACGGAGCCGACGTCGCTGTCATCGACTACCTCGAGTTCCCCGCCATGGCGCACATGCATGTCGATATAGGCCGCTTCAAGCTGATGGCCAACCTGGGCATCTACGGCGGCTACCGCCTCAAGATTCACAGGACCCTTGCCGAAGACTGGGTGAACTATACTTTCAACGTGACAGAGGAATACAAGCCAGCCGAGCCGGAGGACAAGCGCTGGGGCAAGGATTTCGCCATAAAGGACTATACGGACAAGTTCTATCCCTTCGAGAACCGCTTTGACTACGGCGTGAAGGGCGGAGCCGGAGTCGCCCTGATGTTCGACCCCGTGGAGTTCCACCTTACCCTCGGAGTGCGCTGGGGCTGGTCCTCGTTCTACCAGCAGAACTATTACAGCCCATATTATTACAGGTTCGCCTATCCCCTGGATTTCATCGTGTCTTTCGGAGTGCATTTCCAGCTGACAAAGCGTACCGGAAAGACCAGCGCACAGCTGCGCAGGGAAGCGCGGCAGCTTGTCTATCCTGAAGAGTATCAAGACAATACAACGGTAAATATGCAATATGAAAACAATACAGGCAAAGGTAGGTAAGCTGACGATAGGAAGCGGCAGCCCCATAGTCGTCCAGACCATGTGCAACACGCATACCGGGGATATAGAGGCTACCTTGGAGCAGAGCAGGCGCATGCACGGGGCCGGAGCCGAAATCATAAGAATCACCTGCCCCGGTCTTCAGGACGTGCCCCATCTGAAGGAAATTAGGGAGAGGCTCCGCGCCGAAGGCATAGACACTCCCCTTGTGGCCGACATTCATTTTTCTTCCGAGACGGCAATCGCCGTAGCCCCCTTTGTCGAGAAGGTGAGAATCAATCCCGGCAACTTCCATAAGGACCACGAAGAGGCCCGCAGGCAGTTCGCAAGGCTGGTGCAGGTATGCAAGGAGCATGGCACCGCCATTAGGATAGGCATCAACCACGGTTCCCTCGGAGAGCGCATAGTATCCCTCTGGGGCAACACTCCCGAGGCCATGGCAAAGGCCGCGATGGAATGGCTGGACATGTGCGAGGAGGCCTCTTTCTACAATGTCGTGGTGTCGCTCAAGTCCAGCAACACCGTCGTCATGGTGCAGGCTTACAGGGCCCTTGCCGCGATGATGCAGGAAAAAGGCAGGGTCTTCCCCCTTCATGTGGGCGTGACGGAAGCTGGCAACGGGGACTCGGGCCGCATAAAGTCCTGCGTAGGCATATCAGCCCTTTTGCAGGAAGGCATAGGCAACACAATAAGGGTGTCCCTGACCGAGGACCCCGTGAATGAAATACCCGTGGCCAGGTATCTTGCCGACAGGTACGACGGCAAGCTCTTCTCGTCCATGACAGCCTTGTCGATAGAAGGCAGGCGGGCCGTCGCCACATACGACTCCCCTTCCCGCGAAAAACTCCTGCTGGATGTCTCCTGCGACTTCGGCAAAAGACTGCTGGACAGGGATTTGGACGAGGTGCAGATAAGAGGATTCTATCGTGACGAAAAGGGCGAACCGGTATCCATAGAAAGCAGCGGCCTTGGAGAATATCTCTCGGACGAGCTGATGCAGGCCGCCCGCAGGCGCTTCTACAAGCCCGAATACATTGCCTGCCCCGGCTGCGGACGCACCATGTATGACCTGCAGGGAGCCTTCGAGGCCGTCAAGGCCAGGACATCCCACCTGAAGGACACCGTCATTGCCGTAATGGGCTGCATAGTGAACGGTCCCGGAGAAATGGCGGATGCCGACTGGGGCTATGTGGGCGAAGGCGGTCACAAGGTCACCATATACAAAGGAAAAACCGCCTTGCTGCGTCATATAACTGACACGGAGGCGGTTGACAGACTTGTCGAACTGATAGAGTCCTCTAACGCAGAGTAGCGATTACCGTTTCGCAGGCTACAGTGAGGTCTCCGGGCTTGACCTTTATCTCCGCATCGACGGGAAGGTACATGTCAATCCTGGAGCCGAACTTTATTATGCCGAACTGCTCACCGGCCTTGCACTTCTGACCGGGCTCGGCGTGAGTGACTATGCGCCTTGCGAAGGTGCCGGCAATCTGCTTGAAGAGTATGTCCCCGTGTGAGTTGCCTACGGCCACAGAGGAGTGCTCGTTCAGTTCGGAGGACTTGGGATAGAAGGCCATGAGGTATTTGCCCTCGTGATACTTGAAGTACTTGACCTCTCCGTCAACAGGCCAGAAATTGGCATGCACGTCGAAGAAGTTCATGTATATGGACACCTTCATGCATTCTTTCTTTATGAACTCGGGCTCGAAGGCCTTCTCCACTATCACTATCTTGCCGTCGGCGACTGCCGTGACAACTGTATCAGAACCGGCTGTCTTCCTCTTGGGAATACGGTGGAACCACATCACGAAGAACATGAAAACCACTATGAAAACGGCAAGTGGAATTGAAAGCCATTTCCATGGAATGAAACAAAGGTCCAGTGCGAGAAGGACTAAGCAGATGGCCCAGGCTACAGCAATCGTTCCGTAGCAGTCTTTGTCGATTACCAACATGTCAGATAAGGTTGAATAGTACAAGATATAAAACTCCCACGGGCATTGCAAGCAGGGTGCTGTCGAAACGGTCCAGCATGCCTCCGTGTCCGGGGATGATATTGCCGGAATCCTTCACTTCGTAGAAGCGTTTCCACTGGGACTCGAAAAGGTCTCCGAACACACCGGCGACATGCATTATGATGGCCAGAATCACGCAGTGTATCACGGGGAAATCAAGCATTCCGACAAGGTTCAGCACGACGGCGCAGATGACGGCCGTAATCATGCCGCCCCAGAATCCTATCCAAGACTTCTTGGGGGATATGGCGGGACAGAGTTTCTTGCCGTATTTCTGGCCGAGGGTGATGCCGAAAACATACGCTCCCACGTCTGAGCCCCAGATGATGATGAAAAAGCTCAGGAGCAGCAATCCGCTGAATTCCCCTCCCTTGAGCACCACGAAGTTAGACAGGGCGAGCGGGGCCGCTATGTACACCAGGGCGGTGTAGAGGTGGGAATAAAGGCCGAAATCCTTCTTGTCCTTCAGGAACAGGGCGTATCCCATAAGCATGGCCATCGGCACCATCCCTATGGCCAGGAACCTTAAGGAAATGCCGTAGGCGCAGATAAGGAACAGAAGGATGAACAAGGTGCAACCTCCCACGATTGCTATCACCTTGGGCCACTTGTAGGTGTCCCCCATGGTGATATGGTAGAATTCGTGCATCATGCAGACCATGATGAAAAGCGCGAATGCTGCGAACAAGAACTTGTTCAGCAGCAATGACGCAACCACGATGATTATGAATCCGACACCGGAAATGGTGCGTGTTACAGTGTTATTCATCGCTTTGAGTATTATCAACTTCGGCGGTTTGCTCGTCGGCAGGTCTGACCTTGGGGCCGAGAATGCGTTCCAGGTCATCGGCCATGATAACTTCCTTGTCCAGAAGCAGTTCGGCTATTTCCCTGAACTCCTTGTCATGGGCGGAGAGAATGGCGTTGGTCCTTTGCGTCACCTCGTCGATGATGCGCCGGGCCTCCTCGTCCATCAGCTGCGCCGTCTTCTCGCTGTAGGGCTTGACAAGGTCATATCCCCTGGCTCCCGAGGAATCGTAGAAGGACATGGGTCCTATCTTCTCGCTCATGCCATAATACTGCACCATGGCATAGGCTATGCCCGTAAGCCTTTCGAAGTCGTTCATTGCACCTGTGGTAGGCTCGCCGTTCAGAATCATTTCGGCGGCGCGTCCTCCCATCAGGCCGCACATGGTATCCATCATATAGGACCTGGACCAGTTCTTGCGCTCTACGGGCAGGTTCCATGTAAGACCGAGGGCGCTGCCTCTGGGAATTATGCTGACCTTGAGCACGGGGTCTGCGTAGGGAAGCAGCCATCCCACTACGGCGTGGCCGGCCTCATGATAGGCGACAGTACGCTTCTCCGAAGGGCTCATCAGGGTGTTCTTCTTTCGCTCCAGACCGCCTACAACCCTGTCAACAGCCTCCATAAAGTCCTCGGTGTTGACTTCTTTCTTGTTCTTGCGTGCAGCTGTAAGGGCAGCCTCGTTGCAGATATTGGCTATGTCGGCTCCGGAGAATCCGGGAGTGTGCTGGGCCATGAGCTTGACATCGAAATCGGGAGCCACCTTGATGCCGTTGAGATGCACCTTGAATATTTCCTCCCTTTCGTTCAGCTCGGGAAGCTCCACATGAATCTGCCTGTCGAAACGGCCAGCTCTCATAAGGGCCTTGTCCAGGATGTCGGCGCGGTTGGTGGCGGCTATGATTATGACACCGCTGTTGGTACCGAAACCGTCCATCTCCGTAAGCAACTGATTCAGAGTGTTTTCCCTCTCGTCGTTGGAAGACCATCCGGCATTCTTGCCCCTGGCGCGGCCCACGGCGTCAATCTCGTCTATGAACACTATGCAGGGGGCCTTTTCCTTGGCCTGACGGAACAGGTCGCGTACCCTGGAGGCTCCTACGCCGACGAACATCTCGACAAAGTCGGAACCGGATATGGAGAAGAAGGGCACGTTGGCCTCCCCTGCCACGGCCTTCGCGAGCAGGGTTTTGCCCGTTCCGGGAGGGCCTACCAGAAGAGCACCCTTGGGAATCTTTGCGCCCAGGGCGGTGTATTTCTTGGGGTTCTTCAGGAAATCGACAATTTCCATGACCTCTTCCTTGGCACCGTACAGTCCGGCAACGTCCTTGAAGGTCACGTTCACCTGGTTCTTGTCAGCCAACTTGCCCGTGGACTTGCCTGTGTTGAATATGCCGCCGGGACCTCCGGGACCGCCCATGTTGCGGTTCATTCCCCGGAACATCCATACCCACATGAGTATCAGAAGCAGAGGGAAAATCAGCCATTCAAGCACCTGGGGCCACACTTTCTCGTCATTCTCCATGACGACCTTGACCTGCCTGTCGGCAGGAAGCGCCTCATTGAGAGCGCCGAACTCCGTCTCGGCATCGAACTTGGTGGAAACCAGGAAAATGAAGTGGGGGGACTTGGCGGGAACGGCACCTCCGAACTTGTCCTTGTACTTGTCCAGACGCTCGGGCCAGACCGTCATCTCTCCCCTGAAATCGTTCCTTATGTAACGTATCTCCTTGACATCCCCGGCCTGTATCATGGACTTGACTTCCGCCCACTCCACTTTCTGCGGATTGGCGGAGCCGTAGCCCGACATGAGCCAGAGAATGCCTCCAAGCAGCAGGACATAGATTATCCAGGTGAAATTAATCCGGATTACCTTTTGCTTGGGCTCTTTGTTATCGTTGTCTTTTTTAGCCATCTATTTTGGTAGTTTTCTTGACGGAGGCCCTGACTTTCGCGGCGGCCTTGGACTTGACCTTGGAGGGAGCCGTTTCCTCGGGTGCGTCGGTATAAACCTTCTTCTTGGCATCGGCCCAGAGGTCCTCCAGGCGATAGAAGTCACGATATTCCGTAAGGAAGACGTGGACAACTATGTCGCCATAGTCCAGGATAATCCAGAAATCATTTTCCAAGCCCTGCATGCGGAGCACCTTGCGAGCGCATTTTTCCTCCATTCTTGTTATTACATTGTCGGTAATGGCGGCGACTGCAGTCGTGGAATCCGCGTTGCAGACCACGAAATGGTCGGTAATTGCCGTACCTACGGCCCTCAGGTCAAGAGCCGTCACCCCTTGTGCCTTCTTTTCGAGCATTGCCTCAGCAATGACCTTTACAGGTGAAATTCGCATAAAAATATTATATTTGCATATTATCTTGCAAATATAAGACAATTTTCGCACCAATGAAAAAGAAAATTGCAATCAGGTGGGTAGAGAGCATAGATTCCACCAACAGTGAGACACTTAGGCAGGTTGGACATATTGACAATCTGTCAGTTCTGGCCGCATACTGTCAGACTGCGGGTCGTGGTCAGAGGGGCAATTCGTGGAAAAGCGCCCCGGGCGACAACCTTACCTTTTCGCTCTTTGTGAGATTCAGCTCCGACGGGGTGCCCGTCCTTCCGGCCTCGCGCCAGTTCGTGCTCAATGAGGTAATAACCCTTGCCCTGACGGACTTTCTGCTGGAGGAAGGCATCAGGGCAGACATCAAATGGCCCAACGACATATATGTAAGAAACAAGAAACTCTCCGGAATACTCATAGAAAGCGCCCTCGAAGGGGAAAATATGGCCTGGAGCGTAATCGGAGTGGGTCTCAATCTCAATCAGACCGACTTCCCCGCAGAGCTGCTCAACCCTGTCTCCCTGTGCCGCCTGAGCGGAAAGAAATACGCCCTGGAAGACACCCTTGAGAGGATAATGGAACTGGTCCCCTCTTACATTGAGCAGACGGGCAGCGAAGAAGGCCGGGAGGCCATGCTGGAAAAGTACCTGTCAAGGCTCTACAGAAAGGGCGAACTCTGCGACTACACCGATACCTCGGACGGCTCCGTACTCAAAGGACGGATATGCGGAATCAGTCCTAAAGGAAAACTCCTTGTCGAAACCGGTGGCATCGTCAAGGAGTTTGATTTCAAGGAGATATCCTATATTATCTGACGCTTCGCATAAAGTCTATCTCAGCCGCCGGGTCTTCGGCTTTGAATACCGAACTTCCAGCCACGAACATGGATGCTCCGTCCTTCTCGAGGGCTGCTATGTTGCGGCTTGAAATTCCCCCGTCAACCTCTATGGCGACATCAAGGGAGCGCCTCTCGATTTCGTCCCTGACAGCGGCAATCCTGCCGTGGCTCGCCTCTATGAAACTCTGGCCTCCGAAGCCGGCGAAAACGGACATTATAAGCACGAAATCCACCTCCTCGAGGAAGGGAAAAAGCCTCTCTACGGGAATGTCGGGATTGATTGCAAGGCCAGCCTTCACTCCAAGGGAGCGTATCTTGCGGAGCAGTTCCACAGGCTCCGGAACGGCCTCAAGGTGGAAGCTTATCATGGCAGCACCCGCCGAGGCGAACCTCTCCGCGTATTTGGCGGGGTCCGTAATCATGAGATGCACGTCCATAGGCTTGCGGGCGCATCTTGCTATGGCTTCCACAACGGGGAATCCGAAGGAGATGTTGGGAACGAACACTCCGTCCATCACATCCAGATGTATAAGGTCAGCCTTGGCGTTTACCATTTCCATTTCCTTGCCCAGGTCAAGGAAATCGGCAGACAGCATTGAGGGGGCTATAAGTCTCATTTCTAGCAAAAATTGGTGACTACATCGACAAGATGGCGCACGAACTTTTCATTGGACGCAAGGTCCAGTTTCTCGCCCGGTGCATGCACGCCCCTCAGCGTAGGGCCGAAGGATATCATGTCCAGGTCGGGGAACTTCTCAAGGAACAGTCCGCATTCAAGGCCGGCGTGGATGGCCTTGACCTTGGGCTCATGGCCGAACAGCTTGACATAGGAGTCGAAACAGACTTTGAGTATGTGGGAGTCCATGTCGGGCTTCCAGCCGGGATAGGGCTCGCTGTGCTTGACGCTGGCTCCTGCAAGTTTGAAGCATGCCGCGACCTTGTCGGCCACGAAACGCTTGGCGCTCTCGACGGAACTTCTCTGGCTGGTGCATACGTTGACTCTCCCCTCTCCCATGCGCACGGAAGCGAGGTTGCTGGAAGTCTCGACCAGCCCCTTGATGTCCTGACTCATGGAAAGAACGCCATGGAAGATGGCCGTAAGGCAGCTTATCAGCCTGTCGGCCGACTTTGCGTCCACAGCCTCGAGGGAGGCATCGTCAACTGACTCGTAAGTATATTTTATATCAGGGTCGCTGACGGAGAACTCCTTGTTCACGGCCTTGCCGAACTGCTCGAAACGGCGGAAGAAAGCCATTGCGTCCGGCACGGCAACCGTGGCCTCGCACTCCCTGGCTATGGCATTGTGCTTGCCGCCACCCTCCAGATGAATGATCTGGATATCAGGCATTTCAGTATAAAGGAACCTTGCCATCTGCTGCACGGTATTGGCCCTTTCCTTGTTGATATCGTCGCCGCTATGGCCGCCTATCGCATTGAAAAGATGTATCCTTACGATGTCGTATCCTTCCTTGACGGGCTCTGTGCCGTATGTGAACTCGGCCGTCGTGTTGACTCCGCCTGCGCATCCGACGAAAAGTTCCCCTTCGTCTTCCGAATCGAGGTTTATAAGGGTCTTGCCAGTGATGAATCCGGGCTCCAAGGCCATGGCTCCGTCCATCCCTGTCTCCTCGGAAATCGTGAAGAGACACTCAAGGCGACCCATGGGAAGGTCGCTCTGCAGCAGGGCCAGGCAAGCGGCCACTCCAATGCCGTCGTCGGCACCGAGGGTGGTTTCCTTGGCTATCATCCAGCCGTCTTCAATCACATAGTCTATGGGGTCCGTCTCGAAATTGTGCGCCGAGTCCTTCAACTTCTCGCAGACCATGTCCTGATGGCCCTGGAGCACAAGGGTGGGCACATTTTCCTTGCCGGGAGTGGCTTCCTTGATGATTACCACGTTGCCGGTTGCGTCCCTTTTGCTTTCGAGATTGTGCTTTTTCGCGAAATCAAGCAGATAAGCGGTCATCTTTTCTTCATGACCGGACTCCCGGGGAATCCTGGTTATTTCCCGGAAAATTTCAAGTACGGTGTTGGAATCCATATTGTCAGCAGTTTAGAGCCCTGCGGGCACAAGCATCTTCTCTATGTCGGTGATGTATTGCTTGAACAGCCTGTCGGTGGACATGAGGTCGGAAACGGTGGATATGGCGTGGACCACAGTCGCATGGTCCTTGCCTCCCATCTCTGCTCCTATGGTAGCGAGCGAGGCGTTCAATATGTTGCGGCTCAGATACATAGCAATTTGCCTGGCCTGGACTATGTTGCGTTTGCGTGATTTGGAGACAAGGTCGCCGCGGGTGATGTTGAAATACTCGCAGACCGTATTCTGCACCTGGTCTATGCTGACCTTGGTGGAGGTCTCGCCCACTATCTTGGTGATTATGCCCTCCGCCAGCCGGGTAGTAATCTCGCTGTGCAGCAGGGTGGCATGCGCGATAAGCGATATGAGGGCTCCCTCCAGCTCGCGGAAATTGCTCCTGATACGTGTCGCAAGATACACAAGGACATCCTCTTCTATGCTCACGCCCTCGCGGAAGCAACGGCTCTTGAGCATGCTGAGGCGGGTGTTATAATCAGGCCTCTCGAGCTCGACGGCCAGTCCCCACTTCATCCTGGACAGCAGCCTTTCCTCGAAATCGACAAGGTCCACCGGAGCTCGGTCCGAAGTGAATATCAACTGCTTGCCGTTCTCGTGCAGATAGTTGAATACATTGAAGAACGCACCCTGCGTCTTGGAACCGTTCATGTCATGGATATCATCGACTATGAGCACTTCTATCTTCATGTAGAAGGCCAGGAAATCGGTCAGCTTGTTGCGCTGGATGGCATCCATGTACTGGGTCTTGAACTCGTTGCCGGTGACATAAAGCACCACGAGCTCGGGATATTTCTCCTTGATGGCCAGACCTATGGCCTGGGCCAGATGGGTCTTGCCGAGCCCGGGACCGCCGAAAATGAACAACGGATTGAAAGGCGTGTTGCCGGGAGTCGCGGAAATGTTGATGCCTGCGGTGATGCCCATCTTGTTGCACTGTCCCTCCACGAGATTGTGGAAGTTGTATGCGGGATTGAGCCGGGGATTTATCTGTATCCTCTTGAGACCTGGGAACACGAAAGGTCCGGGATTGCCCTCGGTGGGATAGGTGTTGACGGAAACGGTGCGGTTGACAGGAGCGGCTGTAGTCTCGGCCGGAATGGTAACCGCGGCCTGCCTGCGCACGGGCTTCACATTATAATAAAGGCATGCGTCCGTTCCGATAACCCTCTTGAGCGTCATCTTCATAAGGTCCTGGTACATGTCGTCCAGATACTCCCTGAAAAAATGCGAAGGTACCTCAAGCGTGATGGTGTTGTCTATGCAGGAAACAGGAACGATGGGCTTGAACCACTTCTCAAATGCCTGGGGCTCGACATTGTTGCCGATAATCTCCATGCACTTGTTCCAGACGGTTATATGCTTTTGTTGTTCCTGCATTGTAAAGGGGCTAAAAAACCATCGGAACATCCGGGACTCTCCTTCCGTTCCGACGCAATGCAAAGATGGGGGAAAAATAATTTATAAAAAATTTCTTTTTCTATTGGATATTAAAAATATTTGATTAGACATCCGTGTTCAGAAACCCAAAACGGATAATTTATAATTATTTATATATCAAATAGTTACAAAACGGAATTTTGAAAAACCATTAATAATGGCATCTTTTTAATTTTGAACAATTCCAAATTAGTACAATCCCGTTTTTTCGGCTTCCAAAGGCTTTGTAGATATGTAAAAACGACTTTCGTCAGTACGATTTACCTGAGAATTTCCGTAGCTCCATTTTCTACCTTGACCATGAAAGAATTTGGAAATATTTTTTTGATTTTTTCGTTTTCCTTCCTGGCCTGCTCCAAAGAAGCGTCCACACCTATTATGTATTTATATAAATTTCCGGCCCGGATGGAGACGGCGGTGTAACCTTTGAACATCTTGTCGTTGCTGTCTATCCTCTTGGAAGATGCCATTACCTGGGTGCCGTAGAGGCAGTCAGCCTCGGGAACGGGCGCGGCCGCCTCCTCCTGCTCCTCGGGATCTTCTACCTGCGGCCCGGCCTGGGCGCTGTCCACTCCGTCATACCGGGTCTTGAAAGCCTTGAAAGCATCGAAAATCCGGCCCGCTATCTTTTTCTGCCCTGATTCCGTACTCATGGCCTGCAGGTCCGCCGTGTTGGTGATGAATCCGCATTCCAGCAGCACAGAAGGCATTGTCGTCATCCACAGCACCAGGAAAGGGTCCTGCGAAATGCCCCTGCTTTTCTTGATGGGACCCGTGCGGAGGCTCTGGTCCAGGTCTTCCGCGAAAGACAGGCTCTGAAGCAGGTTGTTGTTCTGCATCAGGTTGAAGATTATATAGGACTCCGGATTGCCGGGCTCGAAACCCTGGTATCTGGTGCTGTAGTCGTCCTCGAGCAGAATTACGGAGTTCTCTCTCTTGCAAAGCTCCATGTTGGACGAAAACAGGTCTCGGCCCGTTCTGGACTGGCCCAGGGTATGCACCGAAAAGCCGCTGACGCCGGCCCAGTTCTTGTTCTTCTTGGGGTCCACGGAGTTCACATGAATGGAGATGAACAGGTCGGCATTTGCCTTGTTGGCCTTCAGGGCCCTCTCCTGGAGGGTGGGATAACTGTCCTTGTCCCTTGTCATGACCACCTTCACCGAAGGATAGCTCTGATTGACAAGGTCCCTGACCTTGAGGGCAATGGCCAGCGTTATGTCCTTTTCCTTTATCTTTTTGCCGTCACGGCTTATGCAGCCCGAGTCCTTGCCTCCGTGGCCTGCATCTATGCATATTGTCTTGAGTACCGGACCCTGCTGCTCCTGCGCGGCGGCCCCGTGCCCTGCGAAAGCCAGGGCAAAAGCCATAAATATGCAGATATGTGTTTGCGAATGTCTCAAAATGGCGTTATATTTGCATTTTGCAAATGTAAGCAATTTGCACGAAAAAGAAAAACGCTCAAGGAAATTTGAATATAGACAATATAACGCGGTGGTTTGGCAGGCATTTCGGCAAGTTTGCCCTTTCCGGGCTGACGGTTCTTTTGCTTGCCCTGTCCTTTACTGGCATGTCCCAGGATGACCGCCGCCGGGGCCGCCAGAGGAAGACTTTCAGCCAGGCGGTCGCATTCAATCCGGACAGCGTGGAGGTTTCGGATTCAATAAAGGCCATAAGGGATTCCATACACCGGGCCGACTCCTTGTTCAAGATAGATTCTGCGGCCCTCCAGAAGCACAGTTCCCTTGATTATCCGGTATTTACGGGGGCCAAGGACAAGATAATCGAAGTGTTCACTGACGGCCAGCGTAAGGTTTACTACTACGGCGACGTGACGGTCACCTACGGCAACATGAAGCTCACCGCCGACTACATGGAATACGACATGAAGACCGGCGTGGTTTTCGCCAAGGGTACGCTGGATTCCATAAGCGGCGAGATAAAGGGCATGCCTACGATGACAGAGGGCAAGGACTCCTACACGATGGAGGAGTTGAGATATAATTTCAACACCCGCAAGGCCCGCATTACCAACATGATAACCAAGCAGGACGACGGTCTGCTGCATGGTCGCAACATAAAGATGATGCCTGACAAGTCCATCAACATCACCAAGGGAAAATATACCGTCTGCGACCTCGAGGAGCCCCATTATTATATGACTCTCTCTTCCGCCAAGGTTATCACGGAGCCCTCCCAGAAGACAGTGTTCGGCCCTGCGGGTGTAGTGGTAGAAGGAGTGCCCATGCCTATAGGTATTCCCTTTGGCTTCATTCCCAAGAGGCCCCAACGCGCCACCGGATTCCTGATGCCTACCTTCGGTGAGGAAAAGGCCAGGGGTTTCTACCTGAGGGATGCCGGTATGTACTTTGTCTTCGGCGATTATTTTGACTTCTCCATAACCGGTTCCTACTATACACTCGGTTCCTATAGTATCGACGTAAACTCCAGATATAAAGTCAATTACAAATTCAACGGAACGCTGTCTTTCACTTATTCCAACGACCAGACGGGAGAAAAGGGCCAGCCTGACTTCTTCCAGACCAAGAACTTCGGAGTCAAGTGGTCCCATTCCCAGGACAGCAAGATGATGCCCGGTACGACCTTCAGCGCTTCGGTCAACTTCTCCAGCCCGTCCAACAGCCGCTACAATTCGACTTCCGTGACGGAGGCTTTGCAGAACCAGGCTTCCTCTTCGATTTCATTCTCCAAGAACTGGAACGGCAAGTTCAACCTCTCCGTCAACGCCCTGCACAGCCAGAATTCCAGGGACAGTTCATACGCCTTCACCCTGCCTAACATAACATTCTCTGTATCAAGGTTTTATCCTTTCAAGAGAAAGAACCGCGTGGGCAAGGAGCGCTTCTACGAGAAGTTCTCCCTGGGTTACAGCACCACCCTCCAGAACAAAATCAATTTCAAGGCCAAGGAATTCGGCAAGGAAGGCTTCTGGGACAAGTTCCAGAACGGCATGACCCATAACTTCCAGATAGGCCTGCCGAACTTCACCCTGTTCAACTATTTCAATTTCACGCCTTCCATAAGTTACGGACAGAACTGGTTCTTCCGGAAGACGGAGCATCACTGGGACCCCGAAGCGATGAAGGACGTGGCTGAGACAAGCAAGATGTTCAGCACGCTCGGCATTACTCATACCTACTCGGGCAGCATGTCCATGAGCACCCGCATATACGGTATGTACAATTTCGGAAAGAGTCACAGGATACAGGCCATACGGCATGTGATATCTCCTTCCGTGTCAATGTCTTTCAGCCCCGAGAAAGGCACCGCTTTCAACGGCTGGAGGTCCTATACCTACACGGATGCCGCAGGAAACGAGAAGACATACGACTATAACATCTACTCCGGCCAGTTGTACTCCCCTCCCGGCAAGGGCAAGACAGGCAGCGCCAACATTTCCATAGGCAACAACGTGGAGGCGAAAATCCGCGACCTCAGGGATACAACGGGGAAAGGCGTGAAAAAGATAAAACTTATCGACCAGCTGACAATCAGCACCGGATACAATTTCCTCGCCGATTCCCTGAAAATGAGCAATATCAGCATGTCGATGTCCACCTCGGTGTTCGGCAAACTGGGCATCAGCGCCAGCGCCAGTTTCGACCCCTACGCAATCAGCGACCAGGGCCGCAAGATCAACACTTTCAACGTGGTGAAGACCGGTCACCTGCTCAGAATCAATTCGGCCAACGCTTCCATGTCCTATTCCCTTTCCGGCAAGGGAGCCATAAACGGCAACGACGGCACCAAGGGGCTTGAAGGCGGCGGAGGGGCCGGAAGCGATGCCGCATCCTATTACCGCAAGATTTATTATCACCCGGATACGGGTGAATACATACCTACGGGATGGCTGTACTATACCAATCCAAATGTCCCGTGGAGCCTGAACTTCAATTATTCATTCTCTTTCAATCGTTCGTACCAATACACTAACGGTCAGTTGATTACGAACAACAGGTACACGCAGACCCTGGGCATTTCCGGCAATATCAAGCTTACTCCTAAGCTGTCCATAAACATGACTTCGGGCTTCGATATCATGGCCCTCAAGCTCACTACGACCCAGCTCAGCGCCACCTACGACCTGCACTGCTTCAACATTTCCGTTTCCTGGGTGCCTACGGGCAACTGGCAGTCCTGGAGTTTCCGTATAGCCGCCAACGCCGCCGCCCTTGCCGACCTGCTGCAATTCAAGAAGAGCACCAGTTATTGGGACAGGTAGTTGCAAAACTCGATTATTATTATTAATTTTGCAAAAATTCTGAGGCATCCTTTTGTGTTCATGGATGCAGAATTTCAATCATAAACATATTATTTATGCCACACACTTTGTATGAGCTGAACTCTATGTCAGAAGAGCAGTTGCGTAATTTGGCAGATGAGTTGGGTATCAAGAATACCAAGAAGATGAGTATTGAGCAGTTGGGATTTTCTATATTGGACCAGGAAGCAATCAATACATCAAAGCAGCCGGAGCCTGAGAAGCCTAAGAAACGCGGCCGTCCACGCAAGGATGCCAAGCCCGCGCAGGCCAAGGAGCAGGAAGTCCAGGCAGAGGCCAAGTCTCCCAAGGAGCCTAAGCAGCAGGAGCCCCGCAAGGATTCCAAGCCTGCCCGCGCAGAGGAAAAGCAGCCTGGGCAGGATGCTCCCGCCGAGGCGAGACCGCAAAAGGGCCGTCCCGGGAGAAAGACAAAACAGCAGGTTCAGGCACCTGAAGCCGCTGCCGAGGCCGTTCCTCCCGTTCAGGAGGCTCCCGCCGAGCCCGAGGCAGATAATGCACCCGTAGCCGCTCCCGCAGGGAAGCGCCGCGGCCGCAAGCCCAAGGCTGCTGTCGAGAACCAGGATGCCGCCCCCGCAGAGCCCAAGGCAGCCCCTGCGACACAGCAGGAGAAGCCCGCAAAGCCCGAGCAGCCTGCGCGTCAGCCCAAGGTCCAGGAATATGAATTCGACGGCACAGTGGAGGCCACTGGAGTGCTTGAAATCATGCCCGACGGCTATGGTTTCCTTCGTTCTTCGGACTACAACTACCTCAATTCCCCTGACGACATCTACGTCTCTCAGGTCCAGATCAAGGCGAACGCCTTGAAAACTGGCGACACCGTCACAGGCGAAATCCGTCCTCCGAAGGAGGGTGACAAGTATTTCCCCTTGGTCAAAATCAAATTTATCAACGGACGCAGCCCGGAATTCATCAGGGACAGGGTTCCTTTCGACTTCCTGACTCCCCTCTTCCCCAACGAGAAGTTCAACCTTCTCGGACAGGGTCACGGTTCAGATGTTTCCTGCCGTATCGTCGATATGTTCACGCCTATAGGAAAGGGCCAGAGAGGTCTTATCGTGGCCCAGCCCAAAACAGGTAAGACAATGCTGCTCAAGTCCATAGCCAACGCCATAGCGGACAATCATCCCGAGGTCTATGAAATAGTTCTCCTTATAGACGAGCGTCCCGAAGAGGTCACCGACATGAGCCGCAGCGTCAAGGCGGAGGTCGTTGCTTCCACCTTCGACGAGCCTGCAGAAAGGCATGTGAAGGTCGCCAACATGGTGCTCGAGAAGGCTCGCCGCCTTGTGGAGTGCGGTCATGACGTGGTTATCCTCCTGGATTCCATTACGCGTCTCGCCCGCGCCTACAACACCGTGCAGCCTGCTTCCGGCAAGGTTCTTACCGGCGGTGTAGATGCGAACGCCCTCCAGAAGCCCAAGAGATTCTTCGGTGCTGCTCGTAACATAGAGGGCGGCGGTTCTCTTACCATACTTGCCACGGCCCTGACCGAGACCGGTTCGAAGATGGACGATGTAATTTTCGAGGAGTTCAAGGGCACGGGAAACATGGAGCTTCAGCTCGACCGCACCCTGTCCAACAGGAGGATATTCCCGTCCGTCAATCTGGTGCTTTCTTCCACCCGCCGCGACGACCTTCTCTATTCTTCGGACCAGGCCAACCGTATATGGATTCTGCGCAAGCTGCTTGCCGACATGAATCCCACCGAGGCCATGAATTTCATGCTTCAGCTGATGGACCAGTACAAGACCAATCAGTTGCTGCTTGATAACATGAGCAAGGTAAGTCCCCGTGACGCAAAGAGTTACGACTATTATTAATAGTTATCCTTCAAATGACTTCATTTCGGTCTGATACAATAATTGCTCCCGCCACCTCCATCGGTGCGGGAGCAATCTCCATTATAAGAATCTCCGGAGATGCCGCTTTCCAGGTGGCTGATGCTCTTGTTGCCTTCAAGGATGGCAAGTGCGCTGACTTTCCCGGCTACAGCATACATTTCGGGAGCATATTGCTGGAGGACGGAAGTCCCCTTGACGATGTGCTGGTCAGCGTTTTCCGCTCTCCTCATTCATATACTGGCGAGAATTCCGTGGAGATTTCATGCCATGCTTCTTCCTATGTAGTGCAGGAAGTGCTTCGACTTGGCATAGAGGCGGGCGCAAGGCTTGCCGAGGCCGGTGAATTCACCAAGCGGGCCTACATGAATGGCAAAATGGATTTAGCTCAGGCAGAATCAGTTGCAGATATTATTTCATCCGAAGATTCAATTAGTCACAGGGTCGCTTTTAACCAGATGCGGGGAGGCTTTTCCCACGAACTTACGGTGCTCAAGGACAGGCTTCAGGAAATGGCCGCATTGATGGAACTAGAACTTGACTTCTCCGAGGAGGATGTAGAGTTTGCCGACAGGACTAATCTTATTGGACTGCTCGACGAGGTGCTGGGGCATATAGATTCTCTCGCCTCGTCCTTCCGCGTGGGCAATGCCCTCAAGAACGGTGTTCCCGTCGTCATAGCCGGTGCCGCCAACACCGGCAAGAGTACCTTGCTCAATGCCCTGCTCGGTGAGGACCGGGCCATTGTATCGGACATTGCCGGCACGACCAGGGATACGATCGAAGAGGTCATCCGCATAGGTAATGTCCGCTACAGATTCATTGATACGGCCGGAATCCGGACTACGGATGAGACGATAGAAAAGATAGGTATCGAGCGTTCGGTCCGCAAGATTTCCGAGGCCGAAATTGTGCTTGCCGTAGTCGATGCTTCGGCTTCCGAAGAGGAGATTTCGAGGCAGCTCTCGGAGATAGTTTCCTATGTGTCCTTCGAGCGCCAAAAGTTGGCGATTTTGGTTAACAAATGTGACATTTTGGGGCTTAACAAAAATGTTAGTATTAATAACAAATTTGTTACTTTCGCTGATACTCAGATAGTTAGGTTCAATATTTCAGCTAAGACCTCGGAAGGCCTCGACGAAGTCAAAAATTGGCTTTCTTCGTGGGAAAAAGACAATATCAACGCCTCTTCCGATGCCGTTCTGGTCACCAACATGAGGCACTTTGAAGCCCTCAGCGCGGCCCGCACTCCCCTTCTTCGCGCCCGCTCCGGACTCACCTCCTCACTCCCCACGGACCTCGTCGCCCAGGACCTTCGCGAAGCCATCTCCGACCTCGACTCCATCCTCGGCACCTCCGCCATCACCGCCGACACCACCCTCTCCCTCATCTTCTCCCGCTTCTGCATCGGAAAATAAGTACACCGAAACACCCTCCACACACTCCGTATAAAAGGGCGTAACTCTCACATAATCAACTGAAATATGTTGAAAACTTTTCCCGGTTAGTTTGGTCTAATTCGGGATATTTTTGCTATATTTGA
>JAFVCK010000002.1 GCA_017479265.1 Bacteroidales bacterium
TAGAAACCCCTAACAAAAAGGTCAAAGCATACTACAAACTCCTGGGCGAGACCATCCCCGCAAGCCTGAAAATCAGCGACTTCCGGAAGAAGGTCCTGGCCTCGGGAATGTAGTGCTACTTTTGGCGTCATCTAAAGATTATGAAAGCGACTGCAAAACTTTGGATTCTCTCCCTTGTACTTGTGCTCGGCACCATTTTGCCGGCTTGGGCGCAGGAGAATGTCTATCTTGTCACGGAGCTACTTCCCGACCTAGTCAAGTGCCTTCCCGCTCCGCCTGCAAAATGCAGCCCGGGCTTCAGGTACGATGTCAAGAGGTATCGCTGGGGCAAACGCCAGAGAAAGGACGAGAAACGTGCTGCCATGGCGTGCAGGGATGCAGTCTGGACTTACGAAGCCCTGCTGGACGAACTTGACGAGGGCTTCGGCATTCAGGTCTCGCCCGAAAAGACCCCTGCCATCTGGGCGGTGCTGGAAAAGAGCCTTCGTACCGTGGACCAGATAAGGGTGGCCCCGAAGGCCTATTTTCATAGAATACGTCCTTTCGAATATTTCAGGGAAAAGACCCTGACGGGGGAGGACGACGAACTTCGCGGCGAAGGCAGTTATCCTTCCGGACATACCATTCGCTCCTGGCTGGCCGCCCTGCTGCTCGCCGAAATAAATCCCGCCTGCGCCGATGCGGTTTACGCCAGGGCATGGGCATACGGAGAGAGCCGGGTAATCGCCGGAGCCCATTGGCAGAGCGACGTGGATGCCAGCAGGGTAGCAGCGAGCATAGGCTTTGCCAGCCTGCACGACAGCCCTGCCTTCCGCGAAGACATGGCCCGTGCACAGGCGGAAGCCGCCTCCCTTAAATAAGAATCTTGATTCGGAAGCCCCTTGTCGTAGGCTCCTCTATGATATCTTTCACCTCGCTGCGGATGTCCTGAATGGCCTCCGTTTTGGGCAGAGGTGATTCGTTCATGCCTTCTACCATGAAGTCCAGCGCCGTCACTCCCGTGAGTTCGGTGTAGGTGATACGGAATGTAATGGGGCGTATATCCGCAAGATGGACCAGCAGCATTTCGCGGGCTATCCCGTATGCCTTGTCGGCCTTGTCTGCCAGATTGTATTTTATGCAGAACCGGTTGATTTCCGTATGCATCTGCAAAAAGTCGAAATCTTCCGTATCTATTTCAAACACAAGTTTTTGGATACGGTTGACAAAGGCTTTGGTCGCGCTGTGCACCTGATTGCAGAATATCTGGTCAGGCGTGCCGTCCTCGTAGATTATGCCCTCGTTCATGAAGAATATGCGGGTGCTCACGTCGCGGGCAAAACGCATCTCATGTGTGACTATCAGCATGGTAAGCCCTTCCTTCGCAAGGGCTCTTATGACGCTAAGCACCTCTCCGACCATGGTCGGGTCCAGCGCCGAAGTGGGCTCGTCGAAAAGAATGACCTCGGGATGCATGGCGAGGCTGCGTGCAATTGCAACCCTCTGTTTCTGTCCGCCGGACAGAGACGAAGGATATACGTCGGCCTTCTGCGCCATACCCACCTTTTTCAACAGTTCCATGGCCTCCTCCCTGGCCTTGTCCTCGCTCAGGCCGAGCAGTTCCATGGGGGCGTATATAATGTTCTCAATCACCGTCTTGTGCTCGAAGAGATTGAAGTTCTGGAACACCATTCCCATCTTGCGGCGCAGCAAGTGCAGGGGATATCCCTTTGCCATTATGTTCTCGCCGTCCACCCAGATTTCTCCGCTTGTTGGGGGCTCAAGCATGTTTATGGCCCTCAGAAGAGTACTTTTTCCTGTTCCGGAAGGACCGATGATACTGATGACTTCACCCTTATCGATGTCGCAGTTGACATCCTTCAGCACGGTTATCACCGAGCCGTCGGGATTCTTGAAAGTCTTGCTTAGATGTTTGATGCTTATCATATCTTTTTCAGGAAAAGGTTCAACACAAATCTTATCAGCCATGCCAGGGCGAAATACAGCAGGGTCACTATAAGCAGCGGCAGCAGGGCGTCGAAGGTACGGCTGCGAATCAGGTCGCTGGCCCTCGTGAGGTCATGAATGGCAATGTAACCGACTATGGATGTGCTCTTTAGCAAGGAGACGCATTCGCTGGCGTATAGAGGCAGGCCCTTCTTGATCGCCTGCGGGAAGACTATTCCGAGGAAGGTCCGCAGAGGCGTGAATCCAAGGCTCAGTCCGGCTTCGGTCTGCCCTGCGGGCACGGAGGAAATGGAGGTGTCGAAGATGCTGCCCGAGGACGAGGCGAAGTACAGGGCGAATGTGAATATTGCCACTGCGGAGGCGCTGATGCCTGCCCCGGCGAATACCACATAGAACATAATCAGCAGCATCACCAGGTTGGGGATTCCGGCCAGCAGTCCGCTGTAAATGCCGGCGGCCGAGCGGAGCCAACCGCGGCGGCTGCGTCTGCATGCACAAACGCCTGCGCCCAGAATGGTGCCGAGGAGTATGGCCAGCAGGGTAATCTTGACCGTTTCCAGAAGGCCGTCCGTAATGAGTTTCCAGCGTTTGTCGGTAATCAGGGTGTTCTTCAGGCGTTCCCCAATGCCGGTGCGGCTCTTGTTGTCCTTGTCCACGATGAAGTATCCGGGGTGGCAGTTATAATACGGGGAGGAAAAATCGACGGCTTTCTTGCGTTCCTCCGTTGCGAAAAGGCAGGCTGAGAATATGTCGGCCTTGCCGGTGTCCAGTTCTATGATGGCCGACCCGAGGTCCATGAACTTCATTTCTATCGGCCTTCCAAGGGAGTGGGCGAAACGGCTCAGTATGTCGGGATCCATTCCTCGCCACTTGCCGCCTTCGCCGACAAAGCATATAGGGGCTACGTTCACCGCCGAGACGCAGCGCAGCGGCTGAGCGTCAGGGTCTATGGTATATTCCGGTTCCTCAACTGCCGGACCGTCATTTATCCAGTGGTCTATTATTTCCTGGACCGGAGTTACGGCGAGGAATTTGTTGAGGCTGTTCCTCAGGGTATCGTTCCCTTTCTTCAAGGCGAACGCCGCGTCGAAGGCCTCCTCTCCGATGAAGGCTTTTTTCATTCCCAGCCTCTTCTGGTCTTCTTTCGTGAGCATGACCTCGTCACCCACGAAAACATCCGCCGAGCCCTGGCGTACCGCTTGCAGGCAGTCAGCGTCGGAATTCGTGACATACATCTGTATATCAGTGCGTTTTGAGAGTTTGTTGTGGTAATAGCTACCTTTCGTAGTGGCGACCGTGAGGCCGGCGAGATCTGCTTCCGAGCGGGGCTCCACCATTCCCTTATCGTTCTTGGAACACCCTATGCAGCCAAGCAGAATGAGCGTCGTGGCAATAAATGAATACTTCATTCCGTCAATTTTTAATCTTGCAAAGATAGTTATTTTCGGTGATATCCAATCGGCTTTAAGATAAAGGGTACGGCAGAATGTATTCCTTTGATTATCTTTGAATGGCAGGAGTAGCCTTGTCCACTCCCGCTGTTATTAAGGCGGTCGCAATTTGCGACCACATGCTGAAAATCATATGGTTACAAAGGCCGTGATTAATGCGGCTCGTTTTGAAGAGGAGAA
>JAFVCK010000017.1 GCA_017479265.1 Bacteroidales bacterium
ATCTTTTCAATGATCTCTCTTAAAAAATCCCGCCTTTCTTTCAAGCGGGATTGCAAAGGTACGCACTTTTTTTGAACTACCAAACTTTTTTGCAAAAATTTTTCAAAAAATTCCACCTAAAAGGGTTTAAAGGCCGTTTTTGCCCCTTCCTCTCACCTCTGAACACTCATTTTTTGCAATTCTGATAGGATTTTTTTATCTTTGAAGTCTGTAAATACTATAAAGGCTATGGAAAGGAAACTGGTGATAATACCTACGTATAACGAGAAGGAAAACATAGAGAAGATTTCAAGAAAAGTGTTTTCCCTCCCCGGAGGATACCATATCCTTGTAATAGATGACGGCTCCCCTGACGGAACCGCCTCCATAGTCAAAGTTCTGCAGGAAGAATTTCCTGAGCGCCTGTTCCTCATAGAAAGGCCGGGCAAGCAAGGCCTGGGAACGGCCTACCTCACAGGGTTCCGTTTCGCACTTGAGCATGACTACGACTTTGTCTTCGAAATGGATGCCGACTTCTCGCATGACCCTGACGACCTGGACCGCCTGCTGCAGGCATGCAAAAACGGAGCTGACCTTGCCGTCGGCTCACGCTATTGCGACGGAGTCAGCGTTGTCAACTGGCCCATAGGACGAATAATAATGTCCTACTACGCATCGGTATATACTCGCAAAATGCTGGGTATCAAGGTTTTCGACTGCACGGCAGGCTTCGTATGCTACAGCTCGAAGGTGCTTCGCACCATGGACCTCGACAAGGTGGAGATGCGCGGATACGGCTTCCAAATTGAAATGAAATACACCGCCATAAAACTCGGATTCAAGGTGGCGGAAGTCCCGGTAATCTTTGTAAACCGCAAAGAAGGTACTTCCAAGATGAGCAGCGGAATCTTCGGAGAGGCTTTCTGGGGCGTTATAAAACTCAGGTTCAGGAAATTCTGACATCGCGTCCCACATGCTGGGACACCGTTATACCAACCACCGACACTGCTATACCCACCCATTGCATGGTGCAAAGCTGCTCCTGTCCCAAAGTCACGCTGCCGAATGCGGTGACTACGGATATCATGGCCAGGAATACGCTGGAACGCGCCACGCCAAGATTCTTGATGGAGAATGCCCACAGCGAAAAAGCGAGGCTGGAGCATAGTATGGCCAGGCATAGTATCGGCTTCTGGACCTGCCAGGACAGGAAAAGCGGCTCGTAATTCTCCAATCCCTCGGTAAGGAAAACAGGCAGGAAATAAACTGCACCAATCAGGAACTGGTACATCACTATGACCTGTGGCGGATAATCGCTGGCAAGCCTCTTGGTCAGGGAAGCATAGACCACCTCTATCAGCACGGCCACGACCAGCAGCACTATGCCGAGGGCGAAATGCTGCCCGACACCCTCATCAACCTTGGAAAACAGCACCATGGCAAGGCCGCCCAGGGTGACAACCAGTCCGAGTATATTTAGGAAAGTGACCTTCTCATTGAACACTACGGCTCCGGCGACCATGGAAAACACGGGCACGGAGGCTATTATCATGGAACTTATCGTAGGAGAGCCGGTTTCCTTGATGCCGTATGTTTCAGCTATGAAATATACGAAAGGCTCGCATACCGACAGAAGCAGGAAAAGCAGCAGATGCTCCTTCCTGATAGGCTTGAATTTGCCGGTCAACAGATTGAACAGCAGCAATATGACTCCGGCGATGAGCACCCTTATGAACACGAAGTAGAAAATCGGCACTCCGAGCGAAATCAGTTCATTGTTCCATATATAGGAAAAGCCCCACAGCGTGATTGACACTATGGCCGCAATATACACCAGGATGCCGTTCGAACCTTTTGAACCCATAATACTATTCCTCCAATAAAAGACCTATCCTTCTGCGTTCCAAATCAACAGACGTGACCTTGACATAGATGTGCTGGCCTATCTTGAGGGCTTTCACCGGATTGACGCTGCGCCCTGCATTCTGCCTGTTGCGGTACGAGCTGATAAGGCCCTCCTTGTGTACGCCTATGTTGACGAAAGCGCCGAAATCAGTGATATTGGTGACTATTCCGGGAACTACCATACCGACTTCAAGGTCCTCTATGTCATGAATTTCATCGCAGAAGGCAAATTCCTGAACCGCCTCCCTGGGGTCGCGTGCAGGGCGGGCCACTTCCTTTATTATATCTTTGATGGTTGCGGGGCCGAATTCGTCGCAGACGAACTTTTCAGCCACCCCGCCAAGCAAGGTCTCTGACATGGGGTTGCCGACGAGCTGCCCCACAGTCCTGCCCACTTCGCGGGCCATGGACTCGACAAGGGCATAAGCCTCGGGATGAATTGCCGTAGCATCCAAAGGATTGTCTGCCCCAATAACCCTGAGGAACCCGGAGCACTGCTTGAATACCTTCGGCCCTAGCCTGGGGACCTTGAGAAGTTCTTCCCTGGAGCGGAAACCGCCGTTCCGGCTGCGGTACTCTACGATAGAACCTGCAAGAGAAGGACCTATGCCCGCAATATATGAAAGCAGATAAGTACTTGCTGTATTGAGATTTACACCAACGCTGCTGACACACTGCTCCACGACCCTGTCAAGTTCGTGGCGCAGAAGCTTCTGGTCCACATCATGCTGGTACTGCCCCACTCCAAGGGATTTGGGGTCTATCTTGACAAGTTCGGCCAGAGGGTCCTGAAGGCGGCGGCCTATGGACACTGCCCCCCTGACGGTTGCATCCTCGTCGGGGAATTCTTCCCTTCCCACCTCGGAGGCCGAATACACGGAAGCACCGTCCTCGCTGACAAGATAGATATGGCAATTGTCCGGCATAGGAATCCTGCTGAAGAAGTCCTTGGTCTCACGCGAAGCGGTACCGTTTCCGATTCCTATAGCCTCAACGCCATATTCATTCATCATCTTGGACACGGCAACTATAGACTTAACCTTCTCATTTTGAGGCGGATGCGGATATATGGTCTCATAATGGAGCAATCCCCCGTTCTCGTCTATGCAGGCAATCTTGCAGCCATTGCGGAAACCGGGATCCACGGCCATCACACGTTTGGGGCCTAGCGGCGCAGCAAGCAGCAACTGACGCAGGTTGTCACCGAACACCTTGATGGAGTCCAAATCTGCCTTGTCCTTCGCCTTGGCTACCAGGTCGTTGGTAACGGAAGGGATTATAAGCCTATCAAGGGCATCCCTAACTGCCTGACGCAACTGGACTGAAAGCACATATCCGGGATGCTTTTTATGAAAAACGCGGAAATATATCTTTTCCTGCAGTCTATCTGCATTCAAATCCATCTTCAGAGTAAGGAAACCTTCTCGTTCTCCCCTCAACATTGCAAGCATGCGATGGGCAGGGATTCGGTTAATGCCTTCGTTATGCTTGAAATACGCCCTGTAATTAAGCGCATCAGGATTGTCTTTAGCGGCCTTGGTTGCGCTGGAAACAAGATTACGATGTGACAGGAAACCGCGGACCTCTCCCCTGACATAAGCTGATTCGTTCAGCATTTCGGCTATTATGTCACGGGCTCCGGCGAGCACAAGTTCCTCCGTAGGAACCTTTTCGTTCATATAGCGCGACGCTTCCTGCAGTGGGTACTGTATCTTGCAGCTGAACATGCCCTCCGCCAGAGGTCCAAGCCCGGCTTCCCTTGCTACCGAGGCCCTTGTCCTGCGCTTGGGCCTGTAGGGCAGGTATATATCCTCAAGCAACGATGCCTCGCTGCATTCCTCTATCTTGGCGGACAGCTCTTCCGTAAGGCAGCCCTGCTCCTGAATGGTCTTGCGCACCGTAGCCTTGCGCTTTTCAAGAGCCTCGAACTTCTCCATGCAACGCTGAATCTCGACTATCTGCGCATCATCCAGTCCGCCCGTCTTTTCCTTGCGGTAACGGCTTATGAAGGGAACGGTATTGCCATCCTCCAGCATGCTCACTACATTGGCCACGCGCCACTGCTCGCACTTCAGCTGCTTGGCTATCAGTTCTAAATACTTTTCTTTCATAGCATCAATCCTGAGATAGTTGCTTCAGCTCTTCTCTGTATGCAGAGAAAATCTTCGACTTGGAAACAAAACCTATATATCTTCGGCCGGAATCCACCACAGGCAGGTTCCATGCGCCGGTCTTTTCAAATTTATTCATAACGCTCTCCATGTTCTCATCCTCGTAAACATATTCATAGAATGAATGCATATAGTTGAATACATGGCGTTTGGAATATAATTCGCTGCGGAACATGTCCTTGCGCACATCCTCCAGAGAGACATAGCCCTGAAGACGGCCGGAAGTATCTATTACGGGGAAAGTATCGCGCACGGACTCGGAAATGACCTCGGCAAAACGGCCCAGGGTATCGTCTATCTGTATGGGGCTGAAGTCCTTTTCAATAAGCTGCGACGTGCGAAGCAATGTCAGCACCGCCCTGTCGCTGTCATGGGTGAGCAGTTCGCCGCGCATGGCGATACGCTTTGTATATATGGAGTACTTTTCGAAAATCCTTATCGTTCCGAAAGAAATGGTGGCCGTCAGGATAAGGGGCAGGAAAAGGTCGTAACCTCCTGTTATTTCAGCAATCAGGAAGATGGCTGTCATCGGAGCCTGCATGACCCCGGCCATAAGACCAGCCATCCCTACAAGCACGAAATTCTGCTCCGGAACGGTAAAGGATGTGTCAGCCAGCACCAGGTTTATAGTCCTTGCAAGTACGAATCCGGCGATAGCGCCGGTGAAGAGCGTAGGACCGAAGGTTCCTCCTACCCCGCCGCCTGCATTGGTGAAGGTCATCGCCAGCACCTTGAACACCAGCACCAGAAGGAAGAAAACGGGCACCAGGGCCTTGTTATGCAGCATACCTCCAAGTATGGTCTGGCCGTCATACGAAGGCTCCGCGCCGTTCAGCAGCGGGGACAGGGCATCATAACCCTCACCGTAAAGAGGAGGGAAAATGAATATCAGAAGCCCGAGCCCCATGGCACAGAGAATCCAGCGAAGATATGGATTCCGCATGGAAGACAGCCGGTCTTCGAGCCAGAGCGTGGTACGCGTGAAATACAGGGACACAAATCCGCAGAACACCCCCAGGATGGCATAGAATGGCATATTTATCATCCTGAAAGGAGACAATGTGCATTCGAACGGCAGGGATGACCCGAGCAGCAGGTAGGAAACCGTAGCAGCGGATACCGTACTGAGCAGCATCGGCATCATGGAGGTCATCGAAATGTTGAAAAGGAGAATCTCCAGCGTGAAGAGGACTCCGGCGAGAGGAGCTTTGAATATGCCGGCTATGGCACCTGCGGCACCGCAGCCAAGAAGTACCGTCATACTCCTGTAGGAGAGCCTCAGGTATCGCGCGAAGTTGGAGCCGATTGCAGCTCCGGTATATACGATGGGGGCCTCGGCTCCGACAGAGCCTCCGAAACCGATGGTAAGAGCGGATGTCAGCAGCGAAGACCACATGTTGTGAGGCCTTATGCGCGATTCATTCTTGGACACGGCCAAAAGCACCCTGGTCACTCCGTGGCCTATGTTGTCCCGCACTATATACTTGACTGTCAGCATGGCAAGCAGCATTCCCACACCGGGGAACACAAGGGCACGCCATCCTCCTCCAAGACCCGTCACCGCTCCATGTATCAGCCCTATCAGGCTGGTGAGAAGCACCGCCGCAAGGCCGCAGCTAAGGCCGGTAATCACAGAGAGGAGCAGCAACCTGTTCCTCTCCGGCATTTGCCTGAGCTTTTCCTTGACGGACGGTCTTGACATTGTTTACAATATATTAAGGCTCTGTTCGCGTATCTTCTCCAGCTCGTCCTTCATCAGCACCACGGTCTTCTGTATTCCGGCATGGTTGGCCTTCGAGCCTGTAGTATTGATTTCCCGGCCCATCTCCTGTATGATGAAGCCAAGTTTCTTACCCGGATTCTCTTCTGTATCAATAGTATCCAGAAAATACTTGCAGTGCTGGCGCAGGCGGACCTTCTCTTCATTGATATCGAGTTTTTCGAGATAGAATATCATCTCCTGCTCGAACCTCTGCGGATCCACCTTCTGGGAGAGTTCTTCCAGATTTTTGGTAAGCCTCTCGCGTACAGAAGCTATTCTCTCGGCTTCATAGCCTTCGACTTCGTTTTCAAGGTCGAGTATATTCCGCACCCTTGAAGTCACATCTTTATACAGAGCGGCACCTTCCCTCACGCGGTATTCGCAAACCGCATCGATAGCCTCGTCTATGGCCTTAGAAACCAGAGGCCAGTTGCTCTCGTTTACCACATCCTGCTTCTTTGCATCCACGACATCGGGGAACCTGAGTATGGCCAAGAGCAGCAAATCCGGCGAAGTCGCGGGCTGCGCCACCCCGGGAAGGGCATTTCGAAGGTCATGGATCTGCCTGTAATATTCCTTTATCAGGTCGGCATTTACAGCCTTGGACGAATCGGCGGCATTGGGCTCCCATGTAGTATAAAAATCTATGGTGCCTCGGGAAAGCCTGGAAGACAGTCTCTGGCGCACTTCCAGCTCCTTGTCCTTGGGCAGTATGGATGACTTCATTCCTATGTCGGCACCCTTTCCGTTGAGCGTCCTGATTTCTATCGTAAGTTTTCCTCCTTCGAGCAAAGCCTCGGCCTTGCCGTATCCTGTCATGGATTTTATCATACTGTATCTGTGTTTTTAACTTGCAAAGTTACAAATTATACTCAATTTTTCAGAAAAACTGTCAACTTTTCAATAAATTCAGTAACTTTGCAGCGCTTATTCGGGGATGTTTTGGTTTTGACAGCACCGACCTCGGACAGTAAGCACGCCGGGCGCTGTGGGCCTGCCCGTTAATCTCGACCTTCGAAAAATCAGTTGCCAACAACAACTATGCACTCGCTGCTTAATTGACCAAGTCAAAAAGCTTAATCCGCATCGCCCAGGCTGCGATGCCGACGAGTATCCCTCGGACTTTAGGCCGGTTATGTTCCGATTCAGGGGTATCATCCAAACCGGATGCACGGGAGGACTCCTTTAAATCCCGCCAAGATTCAAAGGATAAGGGCCGGCCGGCCCGCCTTCCGGCAAGCCGTCCCCGACAACCATAGGAAGGATAAGCGTGTAGAAAGCTCTCCGGAGCGATGTTTGGACGGCGGTTCGAGTCCGCCCATCTCCACAAAAGGGGCAGGCCAAAGTATCAAGGCCAGTCCCTTATTGCTTTTAAAACAGCTGTCTGTCAGCCTATTATATAACGACATCAGTCTTCGTCGTCAGGGAAGTCGTCGAAAGATATGGAATCCCAGACTGAATCCATCTCGCGTCGGTCCTTTTTGGTAGGCCTTCCAGCACCGCGCTCCCGCCTTATGAAGAAAGTCTCCACGGGAGCATGCAGTTTGGCAAGTTCCTCCTCCGGAGTCAGGTTTTCCGCATATTCGGGGACAAGACGGGCTCCTACCCTGTTTTCGAGCAAGGCCTTGACCTTATATGTATATAGCACGGAGCCCTTCCTCACCTCAACGCTGTCCCCTATCTTTATCATTCTGGAAGGCTTCGCCACCACACCGTCGACCTTGACCTTGTTGCCCTTGCAGGCATCTGTAGCCTCGCTGCGGGTCTTGAAGAGCCTTATGGCCCAGATGTACTTGTCTATTCTGACCGAGTCTGCCATAGCGTATCGTTTTTGATGATGTCGGGAACCCTGAGCACCGTAGCCTCCAACAGCACGGTATCCCTGGCCTCGGGCACCAGATAATATTCTGAAACTGATGCAGGTACGAGTATGGCTCCGCCCTCGTAAACCCTGTACGGGAGGGTCCCCTCCACGGATGAGACCTGCACGGAAGCGGCTCCCCGCACGCAAACATATACGGAGAACCTTTCGGCCGGGCCGTTGTCTATCTTCAGAGGCTCGGCAAGGGCGATTTTCTCCACTGTAAGTTCCTCGCTTCCAGAGAGTTTGCCCTCGTCCGACTCCGCCGGGGCGGAGCGTTTCATATCCACGAAATCCATGGCCTCCACTGCTCCCTCGCCGAAGAATGCGAACTCGAGCGGCGAGCACTCCGAAATCTCCATGATTTCAATGTCTCCGGAAGCACCTGCAAGCACTCCGGGGTCCACCATGTACGCCCTTCCCGGGACGGGGACAGTGGAATTCATGAATGAAGGGACCTCGTCCCGAAGGGATGCGTCATAATACTCCGTAGAGGAAATGTCGCGGGCCAGTCCTATATGCAGCCGCGCTCCCCTTCCGGCCTTCAGCACATACCACAGCCTCCTGCAGCCAAGAGCATCGTAGCGTTCGGCCGCAAGGGTGTCGTCGGGACACACGGAGACAGGCACGTTTCCTCGCAACAACTTGACTTTCAGAGGGAACTGCCTGCCGTAGAAATACAGGGCATTGTCCCCGACCACATTCTCCATATAGGTCTCCATCACCTCGCCGAGGCTGTTCCCGTCCAGCCATCCGCCGCTCACGAGAGAATCGGGGTCCACCATGTCGGCAAGCAGGACAGTGCCCCCGGGGACTTCCACGGGTGCGAAGGACAGGGGATAAAGATTCTTTCCTTCCATATCGTTATTTCTTTTGGAGATATTCCAGCCTTATCTTTGCCGCATTCACCGTATTCTCGTCTTCGGAATACTTTATGAGCATGGGCAGGTACTTCTTTTCCAGCTTGACATTCTTGCTCGTGCGGGCCAGCACTATGCAGTTGCTGATGGCAGTCAGGTCGTCGGGATGCTTCTTGAGCACCTTGTTGTACCACGAAAGGGCCTTCTTGTTATCCTTTGCATATACAAGATAATAGGAGCCCATGTTGTCCATGAAAAGGGGGTTGCCGCTCTCGTATGACAGCATCTTCTCGGAAATGGCCTTGAATGCCTCGTAGCAAGCCGGGGAAGCGTAGCGGAAGAATGTCACGCAATACTCCTGCACCGTTGTCGCAAACACCTCATTGTCAACCTTTTCCAGTCCGGGATATAC
This sequence comes from Bacteroidales bacterium, assembly GCA_017479265.1. Lineage (GTDB taxonomy): Bacteria > Bacteroidota > Bacteroidia > Bacteroidales > UBA932 > Cryptobacteroides. Next base: position 8,951 of record JAFVCK010000017.1, read on the forward strand.
CCACTTCGGCTTCTGGGTGTAGTTGTAGTCTATAAGGCCGCGAAGGTCCGAGCAGGCCATGTCGGGACTGTCCTTTTCGTATGCAACCAGGGCCGAGACCCTGTAGAAACGGAGGTCCAGCCGCTCAGGAAGAGCCTGAATGCCCTTGTCCAGCCACTTCAGGGCCGAGCCGAAAAGGGTGTCGTCGAAGGTCGTGACAGCGAAGTAGTTGACAGGCACCCCGAGGCTGTCCTTGAGGGCCATCACGGGCTCCTGTCCGAGGTATCTGGACTCGCTCCGGGACACTATCGTATTGCCCTGGCACTTGGAATAGTCATAGAAAAAACGGGCCGTGAACATCTCCGGGTCCTCCGGAAATGCGGCCTCCCACTTGTCCAGAAGGGTCTGTACGCCCACTCCGGAGACTCCTACATTCTTGACCAGCACGCCGTAACGCTGGGCGAACTGCTCCTGCGTAGTCTGGGCAAACATGGCCGGAACGGCCAACACGGCCGCAATCAATATAGCAATGTATCTTTTCATACGTCCATAAGAATTCTTCTGCTCATGGGAAGCAGATTGTTGCAGCGCGTCCCGAGGTTCTTGACAAACCCGAGGGGACAGCCTTCGTATGCAACAAGAATTATTCCACGATGGGCATTCACGCTCACGGAATCCCTGTGAAGAAAGCGAAGAGCCGTCTCCCTGTCCACGTGCGCCACGGTGAAGGCATCCGCCTTGAGGGCCGTTGACAGGGCAAGGTCGGCATCCGGCACAAGGTCCTTCCCCTTCATAACGCCAAGGGCTACTCCGGAGCAAAGGGGATGCAGGGGCTGCAGGGCTTCCACCCCGGAAGCGACCTCAAGCGGCACGGCAACGAGGGTCTCTCCCCTCCTGCGTATGGAAACGGGGATGTCCAGAAGCGGGCAATTGTCTTTTGGCACCGCCTTTTCCTTTGCCCTGAAGGGCCGGCCTCCTTCTTTACGCAGGGCCGCGCAGTACTGCCCCTCGCCCTTGACGAATCCGGGAACGAGCGAGAATCCATGACGGGTGCGTATAATCCCGGGGAAAGGACATTCCGGCGAAAGTATCCGGGCGCCAAGCGTTTCGGCGGCCCATGCAACATTGTCGTCGTTCTCCAGAGAATTGAATGTGCAGGTGGAATAGACCAGCACTCCTCCCGGAGCGAGGGCATCCCAGACATCTGAGAGTATGCGCCTCTGGCGGGCAGCGCAGAGGGCCACATTGTCAGGCGACCACTGCTGCCTGGCCTTCTCGTCCTTGCGGAACATTCCCTCGCCGGAGCAAGGCACGTCGGCCACAATCATGTCGAAAAAGCCTTCCAGACGGGAGAATGCGGAAGGGTCGGCCGAAGTGACCGCGACATTGGGGTCTCCCCAGCGGGCGACATTGGCGGCAAGGGCCGATGCCCTGAGTTTCATGACTTCATTGGCAACCAGCAGGAAGTGGTCGCCGACGGCTTCCCTCAGCGATGCGGCGAGGTCCGTAGTCTTGCCGCCGGGGGCGGCACAAAGGTCCAGGACGCAAAGACGCTCCCCCTGCATGAACTGCCTGGCTATATATGAAACGAACTGGGCCGAACTGTCCTGCACATAATAGGCTCCACCATGGAAGAAAGGGTCCAAGGTGAAAGAAGGACGATTCCCCAGAATCAGGCCATTGGGGCTCCACGGCACGGGTTCCGCCCCCTCGAAAGAGGGTCCCTTCTTGAAAGGATTGAGCCTGACGGCTACCGAAGGCTCCGTTTCCAGGGCCTTCAATGCCACGGATGCGGCTTCCGCTCCTAAGGCGCTTTGCAGATATTCCTCGAAGGCATCCATCAGAAAAGTCCGCCCATGCTCCGGGGGTCGAAGCCCTCGGGCATCATGGAGGGGTCGATTCCCTCCGGCATACGGCCTTCCGAAAGGTCTGCAAGACCTTGGACAGCCTTGTCCAGACCATCCTGAATCTTGCCTCCCAGCATCATTTTCATCATGAAATTAAGGTCGGCCTCCACATTTATATAGAACTCGGTGAAGCCCTCCGGGGTAGCGTCGAAATGGATATCGACCTTGAATCCGAAAGGAGCGCCGTTGTCTATGACGGAAATGAGGGAATAGGGCTGGCGCTGATAGACCTTAACGCCTATCGTGAAGCCCTGCACCGTGGCCTGGAGGCTGTCGTAGTCCGCTTCCACTCCCTGACGCTTGTCCTCGGGCAGCATGGAAGTGAAGTTGCGCATGTCGGCAAAGGCCATGTAAAGCTGGGCGGGCTGCCTTTTCACAACTGCATGTTTACTATAATAATTCGTCATTTTTGCTTAAATTTGCACAAAAATACGAAAAAAGGCAGAAAATGCACAAGATATATTTCGAAAAAAGGGCCATAGTCATCTGTCAGCCTGACGAGGAAGCGCTGGCCGATCCCAACAGCGTGGAGTTCCATCCCGGCGACAAGCCCGCCGTGGCGGCCCTCGTGGGCATGTTCGAGGCCAGCGACACCATCAGCCGCATATACATTCCCACAGAGGAGACGGAAGCCATGTACAAGCGCATCTGCGCCGAGTTCAAGGAGGTCAATGCTGCCGGAGGACTGGTCTGCAACAGGCGCGGGGACTATCTGCTGATACGCCGCGACGGACTGTGGGACCTTCCGAAGGGGCATCAGGAAGAGGGCGAGGACATTGCCGTGACGGCCCTTCGCGAAGTGCAGGAAGAGACGGGGGTGGACAAGCTGAGGCTCAGGGAACTTATCTGCGTTACCGACCATTGCTACAGGCGGGCAGGGATATGGCATCTGAAGCACACCTGGTGGTACGACATGCTCTACACCGACCCCGTGGACCTCACTCCCCAGCGCGAGGAGGACATAACCACGGCCGCCTGGGTGGCCAAATCCAGCCTTCCTCCATATCTGAAGAACACCTATCCTTCCATAGCAGAAGTCTTCCGCGAAGCAAAAGTTTGACCCCTTGTGAAACATTTTGCTTTTTTTGCCGTATATAAATTGACGGCTTTTTCCGTCGCGCAAGACAATAAACATATATAAGATAAAATGAAACTGTCCCAGTTCTCATTCCCCCTGACCAGGGAGAAGATTGCGTCAGAACCGCCCAGATGGCGTGACGAATGCAAATTGATGGTGCTCCACAAGGACACCGGAGATATCGAGCACAAGCTTTTCAAGGATATAATAGACTATTTCGGTCCCGGCGACACCTTCGTGCTGAACAACACCAAGGTTTTCCCCGCCATGCTGTACGGCAACAAGGAAAAGACAGGAGCCGACATAGAGGTGTTCCTGCTGAGGGAACTCAACCGCGAGCAGAGGCTCTGGGATGTAATCGTGGACCCCGCCCGCAAGATAAGGATAGGCAACAAGCTTTATTTCGGTGACGATGAGGGACTTGTGGCCGAAGTAATCGACAACACCACCTCCAGGGGAAGGACGCTTCGCTTCCTTTTCGACGGCAGCTACGAGGATTTCAAGGAATCCCTGTTCGCTCTGGGCAAGACCCCCGTTCCCAAGTGGGTCAAGGACGAAGTGACCGAAGAGGATGCCGTCAACTACCAGACCATTTTCGCGAGCGAGGAAGGTGCCGTGGCAGCCCCGGCAGCAGGCCTGCATTTCAGCCGCGAGCTGTTCAACAGGATGATTCTCAAGGACATAGACAAGACTTTCATCACAGTCCACATGGGAATAGGCCACTTCCGCAAAGTGGATGTCGAGGACCTTTCCAAGCACAAGATGGACTCCGAGAGGCTTATCATTTCGCCCGAATCCGCCAATCTCATCAACAAGACAAAGAGAGAGGGGCACAAGGTGCTGGCCGTGGGAGTTACCGTCATGCGCGGTCTCGAGACTTATGTCACCACCAACGACGAGGTCAACCCTTACGACGGCTGGACCAACAAGTTCATATTCCCGCCCTACCGTTATGCCATTCCCAACGCCATAGTCTCCAACTTCCACCTCCCCATGTCCACCATGCTCATGTCGGTGGCGGCCTTCGGAGGATTCGACCATGTGATGCGTGCTTACAAGACCGCTCTCGAGGGAGATTACAAGTTCGGCCCATACGGAGATGCGTTGTTGATTGTATAAAAAAAACAATTTTTGTAAAGAAACGTAAAAAAATGTGGTTCGTCCGAAGTACGTACCACATTTTCTTTTTTTTGCCCTCTTCCCGTCCTATATTTGCCGTGCCCCGAGAGGGGCCAAATCAATTCATGATATATGGACGAGAAAGAAAAAACTGCGATATGCGCATTGTCACTGGCGCTGGGTTTCGATGCCGGGACAGGACTCAAGCTGATGGAACATTTCGGACAGGCCCAGGAGGTGTTCCGCACGCCGAGGCGGGAACTCGAGGCCCTCGGCCTTCGACCCGATTACGCCCTCAAGCTGGAAAGCGGTCTTCTGGATACGGCGGCAAAGGCGCTCGAGGACACTGCCCTTTGCGGAGGGCGATTCATAGCCTGGGGAGAGGAAGGCTATCCTCCCCTTCTGGCAGAATGTCCCGACGCTCCCCTCGGACTTTATTACAAAGGATGCAGCGAGCCGCAGGAGGTGTTTTCCGGCCGTCCCTGCATAGCCGTGGTAGGCACCAGGGACATGTCCTCGTATGGCAGGGAATGGACGGTAAAGATTGTCTCCGCGATGTCGAGATGCCCGGTAAAGCCCCTGGTTGTCAGCGGTTTGGCTTATGGAGTGGATTTCACGGCCCACAGCTCGGCCTTGGAGAACGGACTGTCCACGGCCGCCGTCATGGGCACCGGCATAGACGAGGTTTATCCTTTCCGCCACGGCTTCCTGGCGGACAGCATTTCGGACACTCCCCTGAGCTGCCTGCTGACAGACTTCCCGCCCGGCACTTCCCCTATGGGCTTCAACTTCCTCCGGCGCAACAGGATAATAGCCGGAATATGCTCTGCGACCATACTCATAGAGTCCCGCATACGCGGCGGAGGAATGAACACGGCCAGGGTTGCCTTCAGCTACGACAGGGATGTCCATGCCCTCCCGGGGAGGGCAGACGACCTTCGCTCCGGAGGATGCAACGCCCTGATATCCGAGAAGATAGCGGACCTTGTGAGCGACCCCGGCACGCTGATGGTACGCCTCGGCCTTGGCAAGGAAGGCAAGGTCTCCGGGAAGGTTTTGCAGACACTGCTCGCCGACATGTACGGGGACGACAAGGACACGATTTCCGTCGCTATGAAAATCAAGGCGGAGCGGGACATAACCCTTGACGGACTGTGCATGTCGCTTGGAATGGACTACGGCAAGGTAGCCTCCATTGCTGGCATGCTCGAGAGCGACGGCATCATTTCGCGGGGGCTGCTCGGGAATTGCACGATAAATGTGAAATATTCCTGAATTATAGTTAACTTTGCCGTGTATGGCAAAGTATATAGACACGCATGTACATTTCTACGACGAGTGGTTCGGGCAGGATTACCGGGACGAAATCGGGCGTTCCCTGTCCGCCGGCGTGGAAATCATGGTCCAGCCCGATGTCGATTCCTCGGAAAGGGACAGGATGTTCGCAATCAGCGAAGAATATCCCGGCACCCTGTACACCATGCTGGGGCTGTATCCCGGCTCCGTGAACGAAGACTGGGAAAAGGAAATCGAGGCTCTGGACGACTGGTGGGACAAGGGCCCCGTGGCCATAGGCGAAATAGGGCTCGACTATCATTACGGCAAGGAAACGGCTGAGCTTCAGAAACTTGCCTTTGCCTGCCAGCTGCGCATGGCAGCCTCCCGGGACCTTCCAGTGAACATTCACCTGAGGGAGGCCACGGAGGACTTTTTCAAGGTGCTGGATTCCTGCCCGGCCCTGCCTCCGAGAGGCTGCCTGCATGCATTCAGCGGCACCGCCGAGACCTTCCGGAGACTGCAAAAATACGGAGAATGGTACGTGGGCATAGGCGGAGTGCTGACTTTCAAGAATTCCAGGCTCCCGGAGGCCGTTGCCGCCATTCCCATAGAGAGGATACTGCTGGAGACGGACTCCCCCTACCTTGCCCCCGTCCCATTCCGAGGACAGCGGAATTCATCAGCCAACATACCGGTGATTGCGGAGGCCTTAGCCCGCATCAAAGGCATTGACATAGAACAGGTTGCCGAAGTGACAACTGCTAACGCGACAAAATTTTTCAACTTATGACAAAGGCATCGCTTCTGCTCATATACACAGGCGGAACAATAGGAATGAAGGAAGACCCGGAGATGAAGGCGCTGACCCCCTTCGACTTCGACCAGATAAGGGACGAGGTCCCGGAAATACGCAAGTTTTCCGTCGATACCGACACCTACACCTTCTCTCCGCTGATTGACTCCTCGGACGTGGAGCCGTCCATGTGGCAGGAACTCGCAAGGGTGATTTCAAACAACTACGACAGGTACGACGGCTTCATCGTGCTGCACGGGACAGACACCATGGCATACTCGGCTTCGGCCCTCAGCTTCATGCTGGACGGCCTTTCAAAGCCCGTGATTTTCACCGGAAGCCAGCTCCCCATAGGCGTTCCGCGCACGGACGGCAAGGAAAACCTCATCTCCTCGGTCGAGATAGCCGCCGCCAAGGATTCCGAGGGCCACGCCCTGGTCCCGGAAGTGAGCATCTGCTTCGGTTCCAAGCTGCTCAGGGGCAACAGGAGCACCAAGGTGGATTCCGAGATGTTCGGAGCCTTCCAGTCACCCAACCTGCCGCCGCTCGCGGAGGCCGGAATCAGCATCCGTTACAATAAGGGCCTGATAATCAAGCCTTCTTGCTGGGACGCTCCACTGCGGGTGAACAGTGCCCTTGACACCAGCGTATCCATACTCAAGGTACACCCCGGCATCACCCCCCACACGGTCAGCAACATTCTGCTGGGCTCCAACACAAGGGCCGTCATAATAGAGACTTACGGTGCGGGCAACGCCCCGACGGCAGGCTGGTTCCTCGACTGCGTAAGGCAGGCGGACAGGGCCGGGAAGGTGCTGGTGAACGTGACCCAGTGCCTGAGGGGCACCGTGGACATGAATCTGTATGCCACCGGAAAGGCACTCCAGGAGGCCGGCGTGGTGAACGGATACGACTCCACCACGGAGGCGGCGCTGGCCAAACTTTTCGTACTTCTGGGCAGCTTGGGCGACAATGAAGAGGTAAAATGCATGATGGACCGCTCGCTTAAGGGAGAAATATCCAAATAAATTTTTCAGTCTCGAAATTATTTGCTAAATTGCGCTGAATTTGAGGGGAGGAATATTATTCCCTGACGATTGAACTAAATTATTAACTAAATATTATTAAAAACAAACACACAAAAACAGTTATGAAAAAGTTTTTCATGTTTTTGGCAGTTGCCGGCATTATGACCGTTTCTGCAAGCATCGCATCCGCACAGGACGCCGACCAGGCCGCCCCCGCTGCCACTGAGCAGGTTGCCGAGGCCCCTGCAAGTGCCCAGAACCCGCTGAAGCTCGAGAACGAGATTCCCCTTCACCAGGCTCTCAAGACCAAGTTCATCGAGGGTGGTGCAGAGTTCATGTCTCTCATCATCATCTGCCTTGTAATCGGTCTCGCACTCTCAATCGAGCGCATCCTTTACCTCCTCCTCTACAAGACCAACACCAAGAAGCTTCTCGCCCAGGTTGAAGAGGCTCTTGCCAACGGTGGCATCGAGGCTGCAAAGGACGTTTGCCGCAACACCCGCGGTCCTGTCGCCAGCATTTTCTATCAGGGACTCCTCCGTTACGACCAGGGTCTTGACACAGTCGAGAAGACCATCGTTTCCTACGGTTCCGTCCAGATGAGCAACATGGAGAGCGGCCTTAGCTGGATTTCCCTCTTCATCGCCATCGCCCCTTCACTCGGATTCCTCGGTACGGTTATCGGTATGATCGAGGCCTTCGATGCCATCCAGGCTGCAGGTGATATCTCCCCTAACGTTGTTGCAGGAGGTATGAAGGTTGCCCTTATCACCACCGTCGGCGGTTTGATCGTCGCCATGATTCTCCAGGTGTTCTACAACTACATCCTCGCCAAGATTGAGAAACTCTCCATCGACATGGAGGACGCTTCCATCTCCCTGGTGGATATACTTGCAAAGCAGGGCAAATAATTTACCTTTCCAGTTAACGAGATTTCGTAATGAAAAACTATAGCAAAATTTTCAAATGGATAATGGTGGGGCTGATTGTCGTCAGCGTGGCCATCCTCGTTTGGGGATTCGTCGTGGACTTCAAGTCCAACGATGGCACGCCTGTTGACGTTCTGCTCCGCTGGGCATACGTGATGCTCGGCCTCGCCCTCGCAGCAATCGTGCTGGTCGGCATATTGATGCGTGCAGTCAACGAGCCTAAGAGCCTTGTAAAGCTCGGTCTCGTACTGGTCGGAGTGGCCGCCGTATGCTTTGTAGTTTACCTTATTTCTCCTGGGAACGAGGCTCTCGCCCTCACTGTCGAACAGCCCTCGAGGACTACTCTCAAACTTGTTGATACCCTCCTCAACCTCACCTACATCTGCGGTGGCCTGGCTATCCTGTCCATCGTCTGCGGCGAGATCTGGAGCGCAATACGTAAATAATTGCAGACTATGGGAAAGAAAACACCTCAGATCAATTCGAGCTCTACGGCAGATATCGCTTTCCTGCTTCTGTGCTACTTCCTCATGACAACTACCATGGGTTCGCAGACCGGCCTTTCACGCCGTCTCCCTCCTATGCCCGAGAAGGACCAGAAGGTGGAGGACACCAAGGTTAACCGTCGCAATATCATCATTGTGAAGATTAACTCTGCCGACAGGCTTATGGCCGGCGGTGAACCCATTGACGTAACCTTTTTGAAAGAAAAAATCAAGGAATTCCTTTCCAACCCTACCGACGATCCCAACCTCCCCGAGAAGGAGATAAAGGACATCGAAGGCTATGGCCAGTACCCTGTTTCCAAGGGAGTCATTTCCCTGCAGAACGACCGTGGTACCAGCTACAGGGCCTACATAGAGGTTCAGAACGAACTTGTCAAGGCTATCAACGAGCTTCGTGACGAGTTCTCCGTGAAGAACTATGGAAAGAAGTTCCTCAAACTCACGGAAGACCAGCAGAAGATTGTCAAGGAGGCTATTCCTCAGAACATTTCCGAAGCCGAGCCTAAGGATGTGGGCAAGAAGTAACAGGAGATAGAATTATGTCAAAATTCAGAAAAAACAATGACAGGGAGGTTCCGGGCATTTCTTCCGGTTCCCTTTCCGATATCGTTTTCATGCTTCTGTTCTTCTTCATGGTTACCACCCAGATGCGTGAGAATGAGAACAAGGTTGTCGTCAAGCTTCCCGAGGCTACCGAAGTCGTCAAACTTGAGAGGAAGGATTTGGCCTCATATATCAACATCGGTCCCCCTACCAGGACATATCAGGCCCAGTATGGTACCGATGCACGTATCCAGCTGAACGATTCTTTCAAGACTACTACAGACATCCGTGACTTCATCGCTGCAGAGCGTGACGCCATGAGCGAGGCTGACCGTTCCTTCATGCAGGTGGTCATCCGCGGAGACCAGGATGTACGTATGGGTATCATCACCGACGTAAAGCAGGAGCTAAGACGTTGCTCCGCCCTCAAGATTATGTATATGTCTCGCAAGGCTGAGTAATCAAAGGGCATACATATATTGCAAAAAAGCATCCGTCAATTCCGGATGCTTTTTTGTTTTGTTACTATGGAAAACCTACTCAACGCTTTCCAGCCAGTTCTTTACAGCCTTGGCGGCATTGATTCCGTCAATGGCCGAAGAAACAATGCCTCCTGAGTATCCGGCTCCTTCTCCGCAAGGGAAAAGGCCCTCTTGCGAGACATACTGCAGGCTCTGGGGGTCGCGGGGAATACGGACGGGAGAAGATGTCCTGGACTCCACAGCAAGCAACAGTGCATCGTTGGTGAAATAGCCGCGCATAACCGTCTTGTTCACGAGCGGGAACACCTCCTGCAGACGCTTGGCCACATGGGCGGGAAGGAGTTCGTGCAGGGGTGCAGGCACAGTGCCCGGGTGATATGAAGTCTCGGGAAGGGCCGATGACACCACGCCGTTGCAGAAATCTATCATCCTCTGCGCCGGAGCAGCAAGTGGATTCTCAGGGCTCTTGGAGGCGGAATACTCGTACATTTTCCTCTCCACGTCGCGCTGCCAGTTCATAAGGGCGAAAGGACCGTCCTGCTTGTATTGCTCGGGCTCGTCGCCGGGCTCTACGGACACGACGACACCGGAGTTGGCCCAGCGGGTGGTGCGTCCCGAATTGGACATTCCGTTCATTACTATCGTTCCCTCTTCGGTAACGGAAGGCACCAGCACGCCGCCGGGGCACATGCAGAAAGAGAACACTCCCCTTTCCACTCCGTCCTCCTCGACCTGCTTTACGAAATTGTACTCTGCCGGAGGCATGCCGCTCTCCCACTCATTATGGTAGCGGATGTTGTTGATAAGGCTCTGGGAATGCTCCACTCTGACACCCATGGCAAAGCCCTTGGCCTCCAGGGCCCAGCCCTTGGCATATAGCATGTCGTAGATGTCCCTGGCAGAATGACCTGTCGCCAGAATGACCGCCTTGGCGCGGAACACCTGCTCGCCGGCCTTCACGTTGAACACTCCGTCTTCGCCCCTTTCTATATCAGTCACCCTGGTATCGAAATGATATTCGCCGCCATGTTCCTCAATGGCCTGGCGAAGGCTCTGGCATATCCCCGGCAACTTGTCGCTGCCTATATGGGCATGGGTATCTATGAGTATGGACCTGTCGGCACCGAACTCCACAAGCCTCTCCAGCACCTCCCTGTTGTCTCCCCTCTTGGAAGAACGGGTGTAGAGCTTGCCGTCGGAGAACGCACCGGCACCGCCTTCGCCGTAGCAGTAGTTCGAGTCAGGGTCAATCTTGCCTGTCCTGGAAAGCTGGGCCATGTCGGACTTGCGGGAGCGCACGTCCTTGCCCCTTTCCAGAAGCACGGGCTTCAGTCCCAATGTCGCCAGCTTGACTGCGGCGAACATTCCGGCAGGGCCGGCTCCTATGACTACGACAGGTTCAGCCTCATGCACATCCTGCAAGGAGGGCAGCTGATATTCAGCATGTTCCTCCCACTTGCCGTATGCCTCTATGCCATAGACCATCTTGATATCGCCCCTCGCATCCACGGAACGGCGGCGGATATAACAAGTAGCATCGGCCCCCTTCATAAGGTTCTGCCAGTCCTTCGTCGGATCTACCACGTTGATTACCGCGTTGCGGCGCAATCTCAGTTCCTCGGCGGCCTTTACCCGCACGTCGTCTTCACGCAAACTCCTGCCTATGGGGCAGCTAATCTCAAATTGACGCATATAGTGTGTTAAAAATCTGCAATCCTTGACACCGGGGCCACGTCGAGGGCTGTACTTTCCCCCGCAAGATAGCGGAAATATCCGGCTATGGCTATCATGGCGGCATTGTCCGTGGTAAACTTGAACTCGGGGAGGTAGGTGTTCCATCCCCTCCTTCGTCCGACCGCCTCGATACGGCTGCGGAGACCGCTGTTGGCGGACACTCCGCCTCCTATGGTTATTTCCTTGATGCCCGTCTGCTTGGA